>NZ_JANKBY010000201.1:0-6611 GCF_024621905.1 Terrisporobacter muris | reverse complement strand
TATTGACATTTAAACTAAAAGATAATAATATTAAAATAGAAAATCATATAATAAATCCGATGATAAGGAAGAGTAGTTAAATTAAGATTCAATATAGAGAGTTGAGGATGGTGGAATCTCAACAAGAAAGATTTAATGAATGGACCTTTTAGGAGTAAATCGAAATCTATTTAGAGAGTAGACTTTATCGTGAGTTGCACGTTACAGCAATTGAGGTATGATAGTATCAATAATTAAGAGGTGTATTTTATAGTACACAATTTAGGTGGCAACGCGGATATAACACTCCGTCCTATTGTATTAGGACGGAGTTTTTTTAATTGTAAGGAAATTATATGTTATCTGTTCTGTGGATAACGTATAATTTCTAACTTTGTTATTTGAGCAACGGGCGAAGCCGTTGGCGATATGAGCGAAGCGAATTTTTTATTATAAAAAATTATAGATTTACTGAACATTAAATATCACAAGGAGATGAAGAAATGAGTAAAAAAAGAATATTAACAGGAGATAGACCTACTGGAAAACTTCATTTAGGTCATTATACAGGTTCTTTAAGAAACAGAGTAGCATTACAAAACACAGGTGAGTATGATATGTATATCATGATAGCTGATCAACAAGCATTAACAGATAATGCAAAGGATCCACAAAAAATAATAAATTCTGTAATGGAAGTTACTATGGATTACTTAGCAGTTGGATTAGATCCAGAGAAAGTTAATATATTTATACAATCACAAATACCAGAATTAGCAGAGCTTACAGCTTATTACTTAAATTTAGTTTCAGTAGCAAGACTTAATAGAAACCCTACTGTAAAAGAAGAAATAAAACAAAAATCATTTGGTGGAGAAGGTGTTCCAGCAGGATTCTTTGTTTATCCAGTGAGTCAAGCAGCAGATATAACTGCTTTTAAAGCTGATTTAGTACCAGTTGGAAATGATCAAAAGCCAATGTTAGAGCAAGCTAGAGAAGTTGTAAGAAGTTTCAATAACATATATGGAGAAGTTTTAGTTGAGCCAGAAGGAATGTATCCAGAAGGAATAGAAGGAAGAATGCCAGGAATTGATGGTAAGGCTAAAATGAGTAAATCTTTAGGAAATGCTATATATTTAAGTGATGATGAAGAAACAGTTAAAAAGAAAGTTATGAGCATGTATACAGACCCTAACCACATAAGAGTAGAAGATCCAGGAAATGTGGAAAATAATACAGTATTCACTTACTTAGATGCTTTCTACAAAGATAAAGAACATTTAGAAGAATTAAAAGAACATTATAGAAGGGGTGGACTAGGAGACGTTAAGCTTAAGAGATTATTAATAAAAGTACTTGAAGAAGAGTTAGCTCCAATAAGAGCAAGAAGAAGAGAATTAGAAGAAAACAAAGAATATTTATATGAAGTATTAAAAAAAGGTAGTGCAAATGCTAAAGCAGTAGCAGCTCAAACTTTAAAAGAAGTAAGAGAAGCTATGGGAATTGAATATTTCAAAGGTTTATAAAATAGATATAAAGGTGTTGTTTATTAACGACACCTTTTGCTGTATAATTTTAATTATAAAAAATACAAAATACTAAAGAAGAGGGAGTCTCATGAAAATATTCAATCAATTAGGAATAATACTTGGAATATGGGCAGTAGGAGAGTTAATTAGTTCTTTATTAAGTAACATTATAACTATGCCAGGAACAATTATAGGGATGATAATACTGTTCCTATTACTTCAATTTAAAATAATGAAAGAAGAAACTATAAAAGATGTGTCAGACTTCTTATTAGGAAACATGGCTATATTTTTCGTACCTGCAGGTGTGTCTCTTATAAATTCACTGGGATTAATAACAGATAATATGCTGGTTTTATTATTAAGTGGAACTGCTGCAACAATTATAGTAATGCTTGTTACAGGAATGATCGTAGAATTTATGATTAATAGAAAGAATATATCATCAGATATTAATGATGAAAGATCAGCGTAAAGGAAGGTAGACTAAATGGAAAAAATATTAAATACTCAATTATTTGGACTAATAACAATTTTGGTTTTTTATAACATAAGTCTATACATTCAGAAAAAAACACAGAAACCAATATTTAATAACTTGTTGATAAGCATAATATTAATCATACTATTTTTAAAAATAACTAATATACCATATGAAAAATTTAAAACAGGTGCAGATATAATAAACTTTATGTTAGGACCTGTAACAGTAGTATTAGCAGTTCCTCTTTATAGACAATTTGACTTGTTAAAAAAGCATTTTAAGGAAATTTTAGTAGGTATTTTAGGAGGAGTAGTAACTTCATTTATAATAGTTGTTCTAGTAGGAAAATTAACATCTACAAGTAATGAAATAATTTACTCTATGATTCCAAAATCTATAACAACTCCTATGGGAATATCTCTTGTAAATCAATTAGGAGGAGTAGAGTCAATAACTGTTGTATGTATAATAATAACAGGTATATTTGGAAATATATTTGCAGAACAACTTTTAAAAATAGGTAGAGTTAAGCATCCAGTAGCTAAGGGAATTGCAATTGGAACTTCTGCTCATGCTTTAGGGACGAGTAAAGCCTTAGAAATAGGTGAAGTGGAAGGCGCTATGTCTTCTTTATCAATAGGAATATCAGGAGTAATGACAGTTATTATAGTACCAATACTAATTAATTTTATCGGATAGCTACTATGAATAGAAAAGGCGAACAAACTAATCATAAATAGTTTGTTCGCCTTTTTAAATTGTAAGGATTTTTAATTTAATTAATCTAAATCTCTTAAACCTTCCATTAATTTAGTTTTATCAGCAGTTTTTCCATCCTTATTCTTAATTATTCTAGCAGGAGAACCGGCAACTACAACACCTGGAGGAACGTCTTTTGTAACAACAGAACCTGCAGCAACAACAGAACCTTTTCCAACTCTTACACCTTCAAGGATAACTGAATTTGCACCGATTAAAACGTCGTCTTCTATTATAACAGGAGTAGCAGAAGGTGGCTCAAGAACACCAGCAACTACAGAACAAGCACCAAGGTGTACATTTTTACCAAGTATTCCTCTAGCGCCTATTACAGCGTTCATATCTACCATAGATCCTTCTCCAACAACAGCACCTATATTAATAACGGCACCCATCATAATAACAGCGTTCTTCTCTATTGTAACCATATCTCTTATTAATGCACCTGGCTCAATTCTAGCCTCAGCGTGTAAGAAGTTATAAAGAGGGATAGCTGAATTTCTTCTGTCATATTCAACATGAATATTATCCACAGAAGACTTAAAGTTTTCAACATCATTCATTATAGTTTTATAATCCCCAATTAAAACATAAGAACCTTCATTGCCAAATACTTTGTATTTATCATTTTTTTCTATTTTTATATCACCTGAAATATAAACTTTTACAGGTGTTTGTTTTTCTGCATCTTTTATATATTTAGCTATTTCATAAGCATCGTTTAAGTTAACCATTGTCATCCTCCCCAAATTGTCTAGTTTTTAGTCTAGCATATTATTCATATTGTAATATCCAGCTTCTTGATTTACTAAGAATTTTGCAGCAGCAATAGCACCCTTAGCAAAAATATCCTTAGATTGAGCTGTATGTTTTATTTCTACTACTTCATCATGCCCTGCAAAGATAGTAGTGTGTTCACCTACAATTGTTCCACCTCTTATGGCATGAATGCCGACTTCAGTAGGCTTTCTCTTTTCAGAGCGACCATATCTTCCATAGATGCATTCACTGCCTGGCAGAACATCTTTAATTCCATTAGCGATCATAATAGCTGTACCACTTGGTGAATCCAGTTTCTTATTATGATGTTTTTCTATTATTTCTATATCAAATTCATTAAGAGCTTTAGCAGCCTCTTTAACTAATTTAACTAATACATTTACACCAAGTGACATATTAGAAGAGTGGAATATAGGAGCAATAGTAGAAGCTTCTTTTATTCTTCCTAATTCATCTTCATTAAATCCTGTAGTAGCTATTACTAAAGGAGTTTTTGTTTTAGTAGCATAACTTAAAGTATCATTTATAGTAGAGTGATGAGAGAAATCTATAATTACATCAGCAGTTTCAGACACATCGCTCATTTTAAAATAAGTTTTGAATGGAACTTCTAACTCATCTCTAGATACACCACAAACAAGTTGAAGCTCGCTGTCTTCATTAACACATTTAGTTAAAACTTTACCCATACTACCGCTATATCCATTTATAATTACTCTTAACATGTTGCCTCCTGTATTTTTAGTCCCCAATTAACTAATTCTCTTTTTAAAACTTCTAAATTTTGTTCTTCCATTTCAGCGAGAGGAAGTCTTAAGTCTCCCACATTGAATCCCATTAAATTTACAGCAGTTTTTACTGGTACTGGATTAACTTCTATAAATAAAGCATCTATTAAAGGTTTCATGCCTAATTGTAATTTTCTAGAACCTTCTATATCGCCTTCAAAGAATTTTGCTACCAAATCATGAGTTTCTCTTGGACAAATATTAGCAAGCACTGATATAACTCCAGATCCACCTACTGAAAGTAGAGGAAGTATGGAATCGTCATTGCCAGAATATACAGCAAAGCCTTCTGGAACTAATCTACAAACTTCAGCTACTTGAGCTAAATCTCCACAAGCCTCTTTAAGAGCTACTATGTTATCCACATTGTTAGCTAAATCAGCAACAAGAGCAGGTGGTATATTAACTTTTGTACGAGAAGGAACATTGTATAAAATTATAGGAAGTTTAACACTATTTGCAATAGATACAAAATGTTTTCTAAGTCCTGATTTATTAGCTTTATTGTAATAAGGAGTTATAATTAAAAGAGCATCTGCGCCTAATTTTTCAGCTTCCTGGCTCATATAGATAGAGTGAGCGGTGTCATTTCCACCAGTTCCAGCTATTACAGGAATTCTTTTATTAACAGCATCAACGATAGCTTTTATAGCTGATAAGTGTTCCTCGTCATTCATAGTACTAGCCTCCCCAGTAGTACCACAAGCAACTATTGCATCGGTGCCATTTGCAATTTGAAACTCTACTAATTCTTTTATTTTCTCAAAATTAATATTCCCACTTTCATCAAATGGTGTAACTAAAGCAACTGCAGAACCTTTAAATATCATAAAAAATCTCCCCTTTTTCTTAAATTTAACCTCTATTAATTAATATTTATCAAAACTTGTTTTTATACTAAATCATACTTTAATAATAATTCAGCTATTTGAACTGCATTAGTAGCAGCACCTTTTCTTATGTTGTCAGCAACAACCCACATATTAACACCATTATCCACACTGAAGTCTCTTCTGATTCTTCCAACATAAACTTCATCATGACCTTCAGCATCAACTGCTAGAGGATATTCATTGTTAGCTGGATTATCCACAATAGTTATACCTTCAGCATTTTTTAGAATAGTAAATATATCTTCCAACTCAAATGGTTTATTAAATTCTAAGTTTATAGATTCGCTGTGAGCACCTCTTACAGGGACCCTTACAGTAGTAGCAGTAACTTTGATATTGTAGTCTTCTAAGATTTTCATAGTTTCATTTACCATTTTCATTTCTTCTTTTGTATATCCATTTTCTTCGAAAACATCTATATGAGGAAGACAGTTAAAAGCTATTGGATGAGGATAGAATGTATTTGGTTTTCCTTGTATTCCGTCTTCCAAATCTTGAACGCCTCTAACCCCAGAGCCTGATACAGCTTGATAAGTTGAGTAAACAACTCTTTTTAAACCATATTTATCGTGTAATGGTTTAAGAGGTACCATAGCTTGAATAGTAGAGCAGTTTGGATTTGCAATTATTCCTTTGTGATTTTTTACTGTTTCTGGATTAACTTCTGGAACAACTAAAGGAACATTAGGATTCATTCTCCATTGACTTGAGTTATCTACTACGATTACACCTTTAGAAGCTGCTATTGGTGCATATTTTTCGCTTATAGACCCTCCAGCAGAGAATAAAGCTATTTGAATATCCTTATCAAAAGAATTTTCATTAAGCTCCTCAACAACAATATCTTTGCCTGCAAATTTTACAATAGAACCTGCAGATTTTGCAGAAGAGAACATATAGATATTATCTATTGGAAAATTTCTTTCTTCTAAAACTTTTATGAAAGTTCTGCCCACCATACCAGTAGCACCAACTAAAGCAACATTAACTTTTTTCATTTCAATCACCCCGTAATAATATATTTTATATTTAACATTAATAACATAGAGAAAAATTTAAGGGAGAGCTTATATTTATATATATATAAAAAAACGTACAAAGGTATACTTTGTACGTTTAATAACGCCATATCAAAGTAAACCTTGTAGCTCACCACTTAAAAATAAGTGACAGTGCTATACATATTATGTATAACCCCAAAAATAATCTTTGCAAAGATTACCTTTTCGGCAATAATTCCTTTCTTTGAATATCATCATCTGCCGACTACTATAGCTTCTACTCAAAGGGATTTAGTAGCAGGAGAGGTATCTAAAGATATGTCCAGAAGAAAGCTAATACCTGCCCATATAGTTCACGCACATGACGAAGGTGTTCTTCATTATCATGATATGGACTA
>NZ_JANKBY010000200.1:0-6644 GCF_024621905.1 Terrisporobacter muris | reverse complement strand
TTTTAACAATAGAATATAAAAAGGTTAAATATATTAAAAATACTTATTTATCAAATTTACAGTCATGTAATAATGAATGTGAAGGGAAACTACATGAAGGATTGATTATAAGGGAAGATGAAATTCTTTCAGAGCAAAAGAAAAAACTAATCAAGAAGTTTAAAATATTATTTGGTATATGTATAGGGTTATCACTTATATCATTTTTATATGTTTTGATAAATTACAAAACCATGCCAGATATAATAATTACACACTGGGGTTCTGGAGGTAGACCAGATGCTTATTCTAAAAAAAATATATTAAACGTATTTCTTATAAATGTTATAGATATATCTATGGTTTTATTATTTTCTGTTATAGGTGTAGGAAGTATTGCAGGAAACACTTATATAGATGAGAATAATTTAGAAGTAAATAGAAAAAAGGCTATAAAATATTTAAATGGTATAGGCTATTCTTTTTTTGCTTTAACTCTTAGTATGCAATCTATTACGACTACCATACCTATATTTATGGTTCAAGAAAAAAATATGCCGATGTGGTTGACTTTAGGTTCATGTATAGTACCAATTTTTATAGTAGTGCCTGTAATTTATTACTACTTAATGTTGAGTGGGATAAAGCCTAAGAGTAGAAATATGTATACTGTTGAAAGTGATGATGAAAAATGGATTTATGGTTTTATTTATTATAATAAAGAAGATCCAAAACTTATGGTGGAAAAAAGGTTAGGTATGGGATGGGGTATGAATATGGCTCATCCTATGGGAAAGATAATTACAATTATACTTATATTAATAACAGTTGGCAGTTTATTAATAGGATTTATATAGAAATAGATAGCATAAAAGGGATGAGCTTAAATAGAGTTCATCCTTTTTGTATGTAATTTAATTTTGTTTATAAAAATAAGTTTTTTTGAGAGATAGTTATAAAAAATAACGTAGTATATAGTGTAAATCAGAGAGGGAGATGATTATGGAGAAAAGGATGATTAAGAAGATTCGAAAGAAAGATACTAAGGGTCTTGATTATATAATTAATACTTACAGTAAAAAAGTATATTTTTTAGTAAACAAGATCATTGGAATATATGGAAAAGAAGAAGTTGAAGAATGCGTCAGCGATGTATTTTTTGCAGTATGGAATGATATTGAGCAATATGATGAAAAACGTGGGGAATTCAGTAGTTTTATATTTATGAAAACAAAGTACAAAGCATTGGACTATAAGAGAAAACTTGATAAAAAACATCTTCCAGTTGAAACTTTACAAGATAATATATCAAACACAATTACTACTGAAGATATTGTAATTGACAAAGAATGTAACTTAGAAATTATAAAAATTATAAATAACTTTAAAGAACCAGATAAAACCTACTTTTATTTAAGATATTTTATGTATTACAAAATAGATGAAATAGCTGACAAATACAAAACTACTAGATCCTCTGTGGAAAATAGGTTGTATAGATGCAGGTTGAAAATAAAAAGTGTTTTAGAAGGAGGGGAGATAAATGAAGGATAAAAATAATTTTGATAAAGAGATATATAATTTAATTGATAATATGGAAAATTTAGATGAGTTAGATTTTGACTTTGAGAATATTGGGGAAGAAGAAAATTTAAGTTCTAAAGATATGGAAAAAATAAGAGAAAAAACCTATAAAAAAATAGAAAATCAAAATATTAAGAAGTATAAAATTAAAAGTTTATCACGATTTATAGCTTCCATAGTACTAGTTGTATTAATTGGAACAACGGTAGTTATAGCAATAGCAAATAATCTACATAAATATGAGCCCTCAAGTGGGAAAATAATAAAAAGTGAAACGCCTATTTATACTCTAAGTAAGCCGATAACTAAAAAGGTTAAGGATGGAGAAATAACATTAAATAGCTTTATTTTGAATCCGCAAGAAGAAAGATTTGATGCAGAAGAAGAAGGACGTAATGTAAATTATGAGTATATAAAAAGAGAAGTAAGAATAAATGGAAAAGATATATTAGAAGCTGACTATGAAGAATGGAATGATATGGGAAGTGAATGGACTTTAAGTATTGGAAGACCCTGTGAATATAAAGAAGGCGATAAAGTTGAATATATTGTAATAATCAAAGATAAATTAGGAAAAGAAAGTAAAATTGACTTCCAGTTAAAACTAAGTGAAGCCACATCTATAGAAGAGTATAATAAAAATTTGCCTAATGCAACAAATAACAATGTGACTATAAGTGCTATGACAAAAGAAGAAAACAATACACTATATGTAGATTTAATAGCAATTTCAACTAAAGAAAATATGGATTTTGAAGTAGATAGCTTTGGAGATTATGATTTTGAAAATAACAAAGTAAACATATTTTTAACTGATGTAAATGGTAAAAAAGTAAAAGCAGAAGGATTAGAGTACTATGATGGAAGTAAACTTAAGTTTAATATAGAAAATTTACAAAAACCATTTACCATAGAGATAAAAGGACTAAATGTTTGTTCAAATGATTTAAAAGGTGAGAAAGTTACTTTGCCTGTATTAGAAATTAATGAAGAAAAAAGTATTAATAAACTTATAGATATAGAAGATAAAAATAACTATCTAACTAAAGAAAGTTGTAAAGTATTAATAAAAAGTGTAAAAAGGGTAAAGGGAGAAGAAGAAAATAATTATAAATTAACTTTGGATTATCCAGATAATAAAAATTCATCCATAAAGATAAAGGGAGTAAATGTCGAGCCTGATTTATCTTTTGTTGATCTAATAAAAGGAATGATAAGTACATATAATCCTATGAACTTGTCTGGAAGTAGTCAAGAATTATCAGAAGATGGAACATATAAAGAAATTACTTTAGAATATTCAAATAAAGACAAGAAAGAAAATGTGAAGCCGAAGTTTGAGATAAGTGGTTATGAATATATTATAGAAGGTCATTGGAAACTCATTATTAAATAAAAATTGATAATATTAATATTTAGAAATGAAACAATTATTCTAATAGTAGTTACTAGATAAGCAAATTTAGTAACTACTTTTTTATGGCTAAAATTTGAAAAAAATAAAAGCTAAATTTATTAGAAATTAAAGAATTGATTATTTAAGACTATATATGGGTAATAAGGAAATAACAGTTTAGCAGACTGAAAAACATATAAATTAGGAGGACATCTATGAATTTCAACAAAATGGCTAAGGAAATCTTAGTTAATGTTGGTGATGTAGAAAATATCAAAGAAGTAATACATTGCTATACAAGACTAAGGTTCACACTAATAGATAATGAAAAAGTAAATAAGGAAAAGCTTCAAAAAATTGAAGGAGTACTAGCAGTACAAGAAAGTATGGAACAATTACAAGTAGTAATTGGAAGTACAGTAGATAAGGTTTATAAGGAATTAGTAGAACTAATGGAAAAAGAGTCTAAATTATCAGAGTTGAAAACTACTAAAAAAACAAAAGAATTACCAGCAAACAAAAAAGAAAACACTTCAAAGAATAAAATAGGTATTTTATTTAATAAAGCATTATCAACAATGTCAAAAATATTTGCACCAGTAGTACCTGCACTGGCTGGATCAGGAATGATAAAAGGTATACTTGCGGTTTTATCTATGTACTATATGAATAAACATGGCGTAGATATTAAAACTAATGATACTTATATAATATTTAATGCAGCATCAGATGCAGTATTCTATTTCTTCCCAATAATACTAGCTTACACATCGGCAAAGGTGTTTAAGGCGAGTGAAATTATATCAATGGTTCTAGGAGCAACACTTTGTTATCCAGCCATAGTAGCATTAATGGGGGAAGAAAGAGTAATTTCATTATTTGGTATGGCTATTACGAAAGCGACTTATACATCATCAGTAATTCCAATAATAATTGCAGTTTGGGTATTATCATACGTAGAAAGATTTTTAAATAAAGTAGTACCAGAAGTAATAAAAACTATAATGGTTCCAACATTTATATTATTAATAATGGTTCCAGCAACACTTTTATTATTTGGTCCAATAGGGATTTACATAGGTAATGGAGTAAACTTTGTATATCAACAACTTATGAGTTTCAGCCCAATACTTTGTGGTGCATTTATAGGTGGACTTTGGTGTGTACTTGTTATATTTGGAGCACATAAAGCTATCATACCAATAGCTATAAATGATGTAGCAATGACTGGACGTCAAAACTTATTAGCATTTGCGGGGGCAGCAAACTTTGCTCAAGCAGGAGCTGCTATGGGGGTATTTTTAAAATCAAAGAATAAATCATTAAAAACAGTTGCTTTATCAGGAAGTATAACTGCTTTATTTGGAATAACAGAACCAGCGATTTATGGTGCTAATTTAAGACTTAAAAAGCCTATGATATATGCAGTAATATGTGGTGCCATAGGTGGTGGAGTTATGGGTTATGGGGGTGCTTATGGTATAGCATTTGCAAACCAAGGTCTACTTACTATTCCAGTATATGCACAGGCCGGAGTTATGGGATTTGCTTCTTACTTAATAGGTATCGCCATAGCATTCTTTGGCTCAGCAGCACTTACTTATATATTAGGATTTGAAGACATAAAAGAAGAAGTAGTTATACAAGAAGAGATAGCTGTATAATTATAAAATGACATTAGGAGGAGAAAATATGGCTAATATATTTCCAAAGGCTTTTTTATGGGGAGCATCTTCATCAGCATTTCAAATAGAAGGTGCTTGGGATGAAGATGGAAAAGGAAAAACTGTTGCTGATTTTAATTCGTTTAAAAAATCAGCCATACAAGCAGATAGTAAGGTAGCCAGTGATTTTTATCATCATTGGAAAGAAGATATAGATTTAATGAAAGAATTAGGTCTAAAAACTTATAGGTTTTCACTATCATGGGCAAGAATAATACCTGATGGTGATGGGCAAATAAATCAAGCAGGAATAGATTTTTATAATAAAGTTATAGACTATCTTATAGAATGCAATATAACTCCTTTCGTTACACTATATCACTTTGACTTACCTTATACTTTAGTTGAAAAATACAACGGATGGGAAAGTAGAGACTGTGCTTTTGCTTTTGAAAGATATGCAAAAATATGTTTCGAAAATTTCGGAGATAGAGTTAAATACTGGCAACCACATAATGAACAAAACTTAATGATACGTGTAAAAGAGCGTATGAACATTTATGTGGACGATGCTTATGAAGTAGAGAGAATGAGAGCAAAAATGGATTATCATATGTGTTTAGCTCATGCTCTTGCAACTAATGCTTGTCATGAAATGATAGAAGATGGAAAAATAGGACCATCAATATCTTCGACAGTAACTTATCCATACTCAAACAAACCAGAAGATGTATGGGCAGCTAAATTAAATGATAATTTCAAAACAAATTATTTATTAGATATGCATTTTAATGGAGAATATCCAGCTTACTATATGAATTACTTAAGAGAGCTTGATATAGTACCTTATATGCCTGAAGAAGATAAGGAAGTTCTAAAAAAAGCTAAAATGGACTTTATAGCATTCAACTACTATCGTACATTATGTGCTAGATATATTGATGCTACTGAGGAAAATCCAAGAGGTAGCCGTGGTAATAATGAAATAGATTACGATTTATACGGGTACTTCAAAATAGAAAAAAATCCAAATCTAAAAGCTACAGAGTATGGAGCTCAGATAGATCCTGTTGGTATGAGAATTGCTCTAAATGATTACTACAACAGATATCATTTACCACTTATAATAACAGAAAATGGTCTTGGAACAGCTGATATTTTAACAGAAGATGAAAGAGTGCATGATGATTATAGAATCGACTATTTAAGAGATCATATAGATGCTTGTGCAAAAGGAATTGAAGATGGTGTTGAGCTTATGGGGTATTGCCCATGGTCAGTAATAGACTTACTAAGTTCTCATCAAGGGTTCAAAAAACGTTATGGATTTGTATATATAAATAGAGAAGATCATGATTTTAAGGATTTAAGAAGAATCAAAAAGGATAGTTTCTTCTGGTATAAAAATGTTATAAAATCTAATGGACAAGACTTATAATATATATAACTAAAGAGGAGAATTATATGTTTCCAATATTTAAAAAGAAAAAGAAACAAGAGGTTATTACTTCTTGTATATCTGGAAAAATTGTACCCATTGAAAAGGTAAATGATGGTGTTTTTTCAGCAAAAATCCTAGGTGAAGGGGTAGGTATTTATCCACATGAAGAGATAGTATTATCTCCATGTGATGGTGAAATTGTTTCAGTAATGCAAGAAACCAAGCATGCCATTGGAATAAAAACATCTAATAATATGGAGATACTAATACATGTAGGAATAAATACTGTATCAATGAAGGGGCTTGGCTTTGATATTTTTGTAAAAGAAGGAGATAAAGTCAGCAAAGGAGATAAGTTAATAAGCTTTAGTAGAACATTAATAAAAGATAATAATCTTGATGATGTAGTTATTATGGTTGTTACTAACTCAGATCAGTTTGAAAACATAGACTTTAAAACTGATATAGATGAAGTATCAAATGATACTATTATTTTAAGTTTAGATAATAAATAAAAGTTTTATTTATATGAAAAGTAGTTACTTGATTTTAATAATTTCTAGTAACTACTTTTTTAATT
>NZ_JANKBY010000001.1:0-46469 GCF_024621905.1 Terrisporobacter muris | reverse complement strand
TCGAAAAGGTATTGGACTATCCTTGTCCATATCTAACATATGTTGCCATAAGAAAGGGTATCTTCTCCTTACAACCTTTAGACTTCTATTGTTTTGTTTAGGACATAGATAGCAACCTAGCCTTTCATCTTATCTATTTTATTTTAGCTATATTTTCTTTTACTACTCTGCAAGAATGTTTAAATTCTTTCAATTCTTCTTCAGTTAAATTAAGCTCATATTTATCTTCTATACCATTTTTACCTATGACTACTGGAATACTTATATAGAATCCTTCTTCTCCATACTGACCTTCTAATAAAGTTGATGCAGTTGTTACGAATTTTTCATCATGATAAATTCCTTTTATAAGTCTAGCTGCTGTGGATGCTATACCAAACTCTGTGCATTTTTTACCTTCGTAAGTAAACCATCCGCCTTTTATAGTTCTATATGTTATATCTTTTTTATCTAAACTTCCAAAAGTTTCTGGTCTTTCTTTTTCAAGTTCACTTAGAGGTTTTCCTCCCAAATTTACAGCTGACCAAGGAATCATTTGAGAATCACCATGCTCTCCTAAAGAATATCCTATTATTGACTTATGATCTATTCCTGTGCACTCAGCCATCACGTTTCTAAATCTAGAGCTATCAAGACCTGTTCCTGTTCCAAAAACTTGATTCTGTGGAAGTCCTGTAACTTTTTGAATATGATTAGCTATTATGTCGCAAGGATTTGTGATATTTATTATTATTCCATTGAAACCAGCATCCATAACTCTTTCTATGTATGAATTAACTGCATCAACACTTTCTTGAAGTTCTGCTAATCTATCCCTAGACTCATTAATTTTTCCCACACTGTTTACTATTATATCGCAGTCTGCCAAGTCTTCGTATTCTCCTGCCGTTACATTTATTCTATGTGGTAAGTATGTAACTGCATCTAGTAAATCTTGTCTTTCACTAATAGCCTTTTGCTTGTTTATATCAACTAAAATTAGTTCATCTACTATCCCCTGTGTTACTAGTGAAAATGCTACGTGAGCCCCAACATGGCCAACGCCTATTATCCCAACTTTTCTTAATCTTATTTCCATTTATATTGTCCCCCTTTATAGAATGTAAATTTTTACAATATAAAAAATATTTAAGTTAATGATAGCACAATTGTATACAGTATGGTTTTTGTTTTTTGATTTTTAACTATCAATTATATGGACATGGAATAATCCTCCTTCAGCAGTTTCTGAATTATCATTGAAATTCTCAAGTAATTCTGGTTCATCTAGATTTTTTGGGGCTGTCTTTGGACTTATTGCTTAGTATGCAAAAAAATCCTATAAATAGATTTATATAAATCTATTTATAGGATTCTTTTATATTTATGAAAGAGTTCTAAACTCATATCCGTTATCCTTAAAATATTTTATTATGCTTGGTAAAGCTTTAACTGTTTCTTCTTTTCCATAAGTATCATGCATTAATAGAACTACCATTTCTTTTCCTTCAGAAGTTTTAATTGCATAATCAGTTAATTCTTTAGCATTTTTTCTTTTTCCCTCAGCATCTGCATTTAAAGATGTCCAATCAATTGAAACCAGTTTATTCTTTTCTAAATGCTTATCTAAAGGCTCCATACCTTTCCAAGACATATATCCACCTGGACATCTTATTACTCTAGTTGAGAAGTATTTACCTAAAATATCTTTTAGTAATTTATCATTTTTTTCAAAATCAGCTTTAAATGCTTCTATGTCTAAAACCCTTCCTGGGTATAATTTTCTAACATCATGGCTGTATGAATGATTTGCTATAGCATGCCCCTCATTAAACTCTCGTTTTACAAGCTCTTTTGCTTCATTCCCACCATTTTCTATATTTTGTCCAGTTAAGAAAAATGTAGCTTTTACATCTTCTTTCTTTAAAATATCTAACACATTTGGTGTATTAGTTTTTGATGTTCCGTCGTCAAAAGTTAAAAATACTATCTTTTTACCATCATTAGTGTAATCATATTTACTAAGTTTCTCTGCAACTTTGCTTGCATCATAAGAATATTTTTTCCCCTCGTGGCTAACACCAACTACATATTTTTTCTTTTCTTCTTCTGCTTTTCTTTTTTCTTCTTCAATTCTTTGTTGTTCCGCTTTAATTTGTCTTTGATTATCCACATAAGCCAATGTCCTATTTAATACTCCAAATATAGTCATACCTAAAACTAAAACTAATGCTGCCCTTTTTTTATTTATTCTTTTCCTACTCATATCTCTCAACTCCTACCTCAATAAATTTTTATCACTTTTAGTACCTTTTCGTATAAATTTGTCGACTCATTAAGTATAAACCAGTAAGGCCCTACCATTCAATAGATTTTTTATTACAAATCTGAAATAAAAAACTTTAATTTTTTTAAAACTTTTTAAAATCTGAGTAATATGAGTTATCCACAATCTTTAATTTTTATTTAAATAAATTCACATCAAAAAAAGGGCAATTATGCCCTTTTCTATTTATAAAAAACTATTAAGTTAATATATTTATATTACTTCATAAGCTGTTTAGTAACATTATTAGGTATTACAAATTCCACTAATCCAGATGAACCTGGTGCAACCTCATATTTATCAAAACATATAACTAGTTCACCCTTATCATTTATATAAAAACCTTGATCTTTCTTTATCTTTTTAAAATTATCCATTTCACCATCAATCCAGTACGTATCCTCTGGATTCTTTTTTGTTCTTTCTTTCATTTGACTTATAATATTTTTGCTTATAACATCCACATAGTCACTGCCTTTAAACATTCCTTCCAATGTTAAAACTGTTTGATTTTTCTTGTCTATGTTATAAAACTTTCTAGTTGTGTTAGATGAACCTTGAGCATAATAATTATAAATTACCAGTGATAAAACATCATCATTTTCATTTAATACTTCATACCAAGACTTGCCATACTTTCTACCTTCTTCACCTAGCTCTTTTAAGTCTTTTATTTCATTTAAATATTCATCATATAACTTTTCGCCTTCTGCTTCAAACTCTTTGTTTAGCTTATATTCTAAGTCTTTATCTTTTAAGCCTTCCACCTTTGGTACTTCAATAGAAACATCATATCCGTTTTCATTTACACTATAATTTTTAAAGTTTATAATTTTTATCATATTGCCTATTACTGGTATATCTTCAAGAGTACTTGCAAAGGCTGGGCTCAAGTTAACAGCACCAATTACTACACATATGGATGCGGCTACAGAAGACCACCTAGCTATTCTACTTCTTTTATATTTCTTTTGATTGCCGTTTAAAGCATCATTTACCACATCATTCAATTTATCTGGTATTTCTATATTATTGTAATTTTTTTTCAAATTTTCCAACTTATTATTTTTTTTCAAAATATTCACTCCTCTTCTTCAATAAGTTCTATTTTTAACTTTGATAATCCATTATACAACCTGGTTTTTATGGTATTTTCATTTTCATTTAGTACCTGGGCTATATCTCCTATTTTCATATCTTCAAAATATCTTAGTATGACTACAATTCTATACTTTTCAGGTAATCTCTCCAAAGCTTCTTGCAAGTCTATATCTTCATATGTATCATACCTCATTGTATTTTCTTCTTGTAAGTCATCAGTTATTGCTACGTATTTTTTATTTTTTCTAATATAATCAATTGCGCAATTTGATACTATTTGATAAATCCAAGATTTAATGCTATCTATATTTTTGAGAGTGTTTACATTGTCTAGTGATTTGCAGATAGCATCATGCACTATATCTAGCGCATCATCTTCATTTTTTACATAGCTGTAGGCAAACCTATATAAGGCTTCTTTATTTTCAACTATATATTTTTTTATTTGTTTTTCTTTTTTTCTTTCTACTAAGCTTAGTAATTTCATTTCTTTTTTTCACCTCTCATATATAGGACGTTTTATATAGTTTAAAAAGTTTTATATTTATATAATTTTTTTAAATTTTTTCATTATTATCTTTATTCCCAATTAAAACTAGAATATTAAAATTTATCAAGTATATATTCAAATTATAAAAGACCATACTTGAATATGGTCTTTTCATTTATTATTTGCTATATTTCATATATTTTGGGATAGCTCCTCTTACTCCTCCTGTTGGATCAACAACATCTCCTTCAAATCTCGGCATTAAATGCACATGAACATGAAAAACAGTTTGTCCTCCAGCTTGGTTTACATTCACTCCCACGTTATATCCATCTGGATTGTATTTTTCATCTAGCAATTCTTTTCCTTTGTCTACTAAATCAAAAATTGCTTCTCTTTCTTCTTTTGTTATATCAAAAAAGTTTGCAACATGGCGCTTTGGTATTACTAACATATGACCTTTTGTTGCTGGAAATTTATCAAAAATAGCATATGCAAGGTCATTTTCAAGTATATAATCCTTTATTTCACAAAATATACAGCTCATTTTACTGCCTCCTTAATTATTTATTATAAACCTAATTTATTTCCTAAATTATAATAAAAATCAGTAATCTCTTTTAAAGATTTTACCATAGTATTATAATATCTCTCTTGTGGAAAAATATAAATAGAAACTCTTATTTATTGGAAGCATATCTCTTTGAAAAGTCAATTTATTTTCTAATAAACATTAGGATTTCAACCTAAGTAAAGGAGGTATCATTTTTGATACCTCCTTTTGACATTAAATTATAATTAATTCTTGCTTTCTATTAAGCTTTTCATTGTACTTTTATTCATGGCACCTGGTATATATTTTGTTATATATCCATCTTCGTCAATTATAAGCGTTGATGGTAGAGAGCTAAATCCATATTGATAACTAAGCATTCCTCCATCATCAAATACCACAGGGAAAGTATAATTATTTTCTTTTAGGAAATCTTCTATGTATTGTTGATCTCCTTCTTTTCCCACATTTGGAGATGCCACACCTAATATGATTACATCCTTACTATTCTTTTCATATTCCTTATATAAATCTTCTATATGAGGCATTTCTGCTCTACATGGCGGGCACCAAGTTGCCCAGAAGTTTAAGAATACTTTCTTACCTCTATAATCACTTAATTTATGTTCTTTTCCGTATTGGTCATATAAAGTAAAATCTAGGGCTTCGATTTTTTTGTCTTCCTCAGAATTAGTATCAGTATTTTGACTACTTTCAACTTTATTTTGATTTTCCACCCACTCTGCTTCTCTTTTACTTTTAATTCCATTTGATAGCATTATCATCCCAGATATTACAATAATAATTCCACCAATTTTCTTTATTTTATCCATATGCTTTTTAATCTTATCTATGCTTTTTACTAATTTATTGTAGAATAATGAAACTAGTAAAAATGGTACAATAAATCCTATGGTATACACTGCTATTAATAAATAAGACACTACTGTACTATTTGCATTAGACGACATTATAAGTACAGATGCAAGGATTGGTCCTATACATGGAGTCCACCCAAAACTAAATGTAAAACCTAGTAAGAATGATGTCCATATATTCATTTCCTTAGATTTCATCTCAAATCTTTTTTCTCTATTTAAAAAATTAGATTTTATGCTATCCATGTAGAATAGTCCCATGATTATTGTGACAATTCCACCTATTATCATGACCATATATTTATAGTCATTGAAAAATGAGCTTAGAGCATTTACTGAAGTCCCTAGAATAAAGAAAGTAGTTGAAATACCCAGTGTAAAGAATAAAGTATTTCTAAATAATGAACTTTTTGTAAATCTTCCTTGGTTTAAGTTTTCTATGCTACTATTAGATAGCATACTTAAATAAATGGGTAGTATTGGCAGTACACAAGGTGATAAAAATGATACTAGACCTTCTATAAATACTACAATAAAGTTTATTTTTTCCATCAGATTCTCCCTTATTGTTAAATTTATTCAACTTTTAGTTATTTTTTAATTTATACCCATTTTTCTATATATTAACAATCTTCCTTTTTATAGTCAGTATATATTATTTTTATTTAAATTTAATTCTTTCAAATTTTATGGTATCACCATTGTTTATTACTTGGTCATTTACACCAACTTGAGCATCTTCTCCATTCACAGACACATGCCAGTATTCATTAGTACTTTTACTTAAGTCTATATTTTCTACCTTCACTAACATTCCATCACTTTTTATTTCATATCCTTCTTTATTTGATATGACTGCTCCTAGTTTTTCTTCAGATGTTTTTATTTCTTCTTTTTTATTTATATTGTCTGCCTCTGATAAAACTTCTATAGTTATTGTTTTTTCTCCATCTTGTACATTTTTATTATTTATAGATTTTATTCCAAACGCTCCTAATAAAAGTACAAGTACTGCAACTAAAGTTACTGTTATTTTCTTATTCATAAATATCTCCTCCTAAAACTATTGTGTTGAATATGATTTTTTATAAACTGTTTTCATAGCTCTATCAAATCCATTTAATACAGGAGTAAATGCCCAAAGACCTACTATAAAGTTTGACACTCCATGTACCAAATCAAATATAAACCCATTTATCCAGTAAGAAAGTGCATAGGAATATCCCATTGGTAAGTATATTAATGCAAATAAACCTCCAAACACAAGTCCATATATTCCTAGAAAAATGGCTACATTTATGTCCTTTTTAAGTAAATTTTTTAAAAATCCACAAACAACTGCATATCCACTCCATACAAAAAAGTAACCTATGGTAGCCAGATTAAAGCCCCAAATCATTATATTTAATGTTGAGAATAGTACTGTTATATATATGGTTCTTTTGGTGCCTAATCTTATAGCAAATATAAGTATTAGTAAACTTACTATTTCTATGTTTGGTAAAAAACTTAATATAGCTTGTACTGATTTTAAAAGTGCAGCTAGTAAACCTATAAGTACTATATCTTTTGTATTCATACATCTCTCCTATTCTTGTCATACTCTAATATAATTTTATTAGTCAAGTATTGTCGTGTCAAATAAAAGAGCTTAGGTTTATTATTATAGTTATTAAAAATAAAAACATTAACTACTTGACAATGTCAATTATACAGGTATATAATTGACAATATCAACTATTTAAGGAGTGATTTTTATGAACAAATTAGAAATATTTATAAATGACTTATGTGGAGTATTTGACAACGAAAACCAAATAAATCAAGAGTTAGAATCAGGAAAACAGGTACATCCTAAAGCAAAACATATAAATGGTATTTGTAATAATAAAATAAATAACTTACCAGATGATTTTGATGGATATTTTGTTATTGAGGAAAGTTATTATGAACAAGGAAAGTTTAAAAACATTCTTCCTCATTTATTCTTATTTACATTAAACGAAGATGATGATGTGGTATTAACATCTTATGATATTCCAGAAAATATCTCAAAGGCAGATTTTAGAAATGATAATGAAGATTTAGTTATGGACTATAAAGAACTTAAGGTTTCTTCTAAATTTACACCTATGATATACAAGTATAAAGATGGAGTTTATGAGGGTAGCAGCGTAAGTAACTTCTCTGCTGAAACAGAATTTACGTTAAATGAACGAATTGAAAATGGTAAAATGTATGTAAGTGAAGTGTTTAGAAAAAATGGTAAAATAACTTTTGGTTTCGTTGATCCTATAATCTATGAAAAAAAGAGTATTTAGAAAAGAGGAATATAATTGTCATATAGAATATTAGGTAAATATTTATCAGATTTAAATAGAGATTTTATTAAACACTCCGAAACAAAACTATTGGAATACGGCATAACCCTTAATATGTGGCGATGTATGATGTTAATAGATAACAATAAAAACTGCAATCTAAAAGATATCGCCAGATTATTAAATGTGGATGGAGCCATAGTTACTAGAAATATAAAAAAGCTGGAAGTGCTTAATTATGTTACAAAAATAAAAAGAGATGATGATAATAGATTTTTCAGTCTATGTCTTACAGAGGAAGGCTTGTCCATTCTTAGGTCCATCAATAAATATCAGGATAATTGGTATGATAAGGTAATGAATGGTTTTAAGGAAGAAGAATGTGAAGAGCTGATTGGCCTTCTTAAAAAGCTTTGTGATAATATATAGATTTAACAAAAGTAAGCTAATTACTATTATATATAGAAATTAGCTTATTTTTTAGCATTTTAAAGATATATCACTTCTTTTCATATAAACAAGTAAACAAGAAAACACGTTTTTCCTATGCGCGCGTGCATATAGGCGCATGGGCTTATATATTACCTATTTTTTCATGCTCTATAGGTAATTTCTTGTTTTCTTGTTTAATATAGCCTTGTATACTAGCTATATACTTACTTTTTTGAATAAACAGGTTTATAAACAAGAATTTTCTTGTTTATAAATTTTATCTTCAAATAAAAATTTCGTTGTTGTTTGGGCTAACTTTCCTATTTTTAGCTCCTTCAATGTTTCATCTGATAAGTTTTAGTCAACTATATTATTTGAAGAGTTTCCTGTTGTTGTTCTTTTTTGTCTTCTAGTTTTTCAAATCCCATTTAGGTGATACTTTTCAGTTTGTCTACACTATTTGACACTCTTTCACGTGGCGTAACCAGGAGTGTAATAGTCACTCTCCCATTTTACTCTATTGATTTTTCATATAAAAAATTTAGTTCATTTATAGATTATGCTATTTCTAGTTCAAAATTATTAGAGCTTAATATATAATCTTTATCAAATTCTTTTTGTATAACAATTTTAATGTTTTCATTATTTTTGATTTTTTCTTCTAAAGAAGATCTTAATTCATGATGTTCCATAAAGTTATTTAAACTTATTTTTTTGTCTCCAGATTTATCTTCATAGTTTATGTAGTATTTGTCTAATCTTACATTATAAATTTCTTTCCATTTATCTAAACTCAAAATATATTTGTTATGCTTGGACACTGGATTTACAGTATTTTTACTTGTGTATTCATATTCAACCTTTACGTATATGCCTTCTTTACCTGCCACGATGGATATGCTTGAGGCATAATTTAATTTTTCTACATCCTTTATTTGTATGGTGAAATAATTGCATATCTTGTTTCTATTTTTCCAATTTTGGATCTTATATAGTTGTTTTTTATCTCTATCTTTTAGATATGGTGATATCTGTGAAAATAGGCTTTTCCATAATTCATCATATGCTATTGCTTTTAAATTAGTTATGTTATTGTATCTTTCTTCATCGTAATTATTCTTGTTTTCGTCTGCTATAAAGCTAGTTCCCCCATATTGATCTAAAAACTGAAATACTTCTTTGAATTTGTTCAATTTGAATCTCCTTTTTATATAAAGGTGTGTGTATTTTATAAACACCTTTTAGTTGTTCTTTTTCCCTTTTAAAATGTTGGTATAGTTATTTTATCATAAATTTTCTTATTATAGAAAAGACTACACATTTTGTGTATTCCTTGGATTTTGGAAAAATATTATATTGGGTGAAACTTACTAAAATCTGTTCCTATCTGAATTGGAGACAGAATTAGTAAATATTCTTTGTTTTTTGTGATGTGTACAGATTTATTTTTAGATTTACACTATAGACTATAAAGATAAAGGAGCATTACATTTTTAATATGTAATACTCCTTTAGGTGACAAGTGAACAGGATTTCCTATACACACGCATTTTTTTATTTTTTATTTTCAATAGTGAGTTCTTGTTTATAGATATTATTTTGATTTGATTGACCTTTTTCCTTAATTTCCACTTCCTAAAAATACTTCTAAATCATCAGCATCCACCAACTCATTATTTACCCTAATATCTCTATTATCATAGACCTTTACATAATATTCACCAAGCTTATATCCATCTTCATACTTTTCCAAATTCAAAGATTTCTTCTCACTAACTCTCTTCAAAATCTTATAAACCTCAATCTCTTTCCTACTCTTAATACTTAACTCATGCATATTAGTGGCATTTTTCAGCAGATACAAAGTGGTATACATAACATTTCTAACTCCATACTGAAGTGTAGAAACTCCAGATAGCTTTTCAAAGTTCTCCAACTCAAATCTAATATAAATATGACTTTCTTTGCCTTTGTCACACTCTAACTCTATACAGCTACCTCTCTCATAAGTATAACTTTCTCTAACCTTTGCATAATAATAAATTCCACTTTCCTCACCAAATTTACTCTGTGGTTGATAGAAGGCAAGATACTCTACTCCCAACTTAACCTTTGAAATACTTGTTTTAGGAATATGATAAAATCTATGTTTTCTATAAGTATTCAAATGTTTCTTATCTTTAGTGTTAACAATCATAACATTGCTATTTTTAAATTTATAATAATCTCCTTCTTCATCAAATATTGGGTTATTATTTACAGCTTCAATATAAGATTCTCCTATAATCTTCGCTATATGCTTTTTCATAAGTGATGTTGAACCAGGAAGCATTGGTAGAGCACCTATGTTCACCTTCTCTATACTTTGATAAAATCTGTTCTCTTCAAACTTTTTCTCATCATTACAAGGGAACATAACATAGGCACCAAAAGTACTGTATTTAAAATAATCTTCTTTTTTATTTTCACTAACAATAGAATCTCTGTATCTATGCATAACATTTATATCTTCTTCCATTGGCCCTATTTCACCATTGTTATCTATAAAAATTCTATATTTAGCATCAAATAAATAGACTCTATCCTTTGTTTTATCCCCCTTCAAACAAAGAACTGTATCAGGCCTTTGATTAGTTGTAGGAAGACCATAATAAGCCTTATTGTACCAAAGTTCCAGCTTATTCCCCAGGCAATTTTCATAAATAAATTTTGACTGTTTACTTTGTGCTACAGATAATGTCAAACCATTGGAGTTAACTTGAATTAGTGGTGAATTTTTAGGGGTATATCCCAACTCTTTTATAATAGAATGTATTTTCAAATAACACCAAATCTCATACAAGTTCCACAGCTTCTTGCTACTGATTTCATGTAATCCTTCATATATATCTAAACCTTTGGACAGTAGATTATAATAAAAATAAACTTCCTTATAACCACTAGCCATCTTAAATACAAGTGTCATAGATTTTGTGTTTTTTATATCACTAATATCTCTAAAAAATCCATTGAGATGATTATTTAATTTATGCTCATACTTGGACAAAATCTCATAAGAAACATGACTCTTATCATATTTAGAACCTATACTGTCCTTAGTTTCTCTTACTTTCTTTAAGATTCTTCTTATCATATATTTCACATACTGATTTTCATAAATATCTAAAGTAGTTTTCTTTTTCACTTCCACCACATTTTGTGATTTATTTTTTCTAAGATGTTTTATAGTTTCTTTCACATGTATTCTCTTACTTTTATTTCTATCTTTTAAATTAAACTCATTAAAAACACCATGTTTGGGATGGTTTTCAATTCTTCTAATAGACTTATCCAAATTTTCATAGATAGTATGAAGAATAGCTATAAACTCCACACCAGTTTGTTTTTTCACATCAACAATATTAACTCTAGAAAAAGCCTTATCTAAATAATCAAATACCAAGGACTCAATCTCTTTGTTAATATCATCTAGTATTTCATTGTAATCATTCATATAATCTAGCTTTGTGGGAAAAACTTGTATGGTGAAGGTTAATACATCCTCATTGTTTTTTCTAATAACAAAAGTTGAATAACCTATATCTCCGTTGAACTTAAAAGATCCTGAAGCATTTCTTCCTCTATAAGAAATGTTATCTCTTATTTCCTTACTATGATGATAAACTTCAAACTTATCATTGTTGTTGTTTTCTAAATATATATTATAAATACCATCCTCAAAAAAACTAGGCATCATTTCTTGACTAATATTTTCTTCCAACTCATTAAGACTATTTAATGTAAGAACTTTTAAATCTTCTAAAGTAGTTCTTACTTCAATTTTTCCACTAATATTTTTATTGTTGTTTATGGCATTGTATTTTTTATTTTGACTATTCCCATCAATAAACACAGTAAAATCACTGGTGCTTATTTGCAAAATATCCTTCTTAATACCAGTAGCTTGCATATCCATCATAATTATATCCTTTTAACATATAAACTATCTTCTCAGCACTTTTTCTATATTTAACAGGAGATAACTGTAGATAGTTTTCAGCTTCTTCTATATCAGAATCATTTAAAATATCTTTTTCACAAACAAAATTAAACAGATTTACTAAAACCTCTTTTATAGAGTTTTCACTACCGTTTATGGCTGGTAAAACTTTTTGTATGATTTGATAATCAAATGCAACATCATCGCTTAGAAGATTAGCCTTTTTATTTTCTATCATATAGAATAAAATTTCATCCCTAACTCTATACGCAAACTGCTTTTGAAACTTGCTTAAAATATTGTTAATTTGGATTATTTTCTTATTAATTTCTTTTGCATAGTCTCTGTATTCAAATTCTATATGAGTAGTTTTTAAATAAGTAGATTTTAGAAAATCATTATATACATCAGTCATATTTTCAACTTCTTTGGTCTCATTTTCAAATAAATTTTCTAAGTTTACTTCTGAGAACTCTATTGTATTTGCTCTGTCTAGGACTTTCCTACTAAATTGGAATGTAGTATCGTCCATATTTACAGTTCCTATCAAATAAAGGTTCTCAGGAAGTTTTAGACTATCCTCGTCTTCTATTTCATCGTCATAGATTAGACTATCTGTGACTATAGTTTCTCCAATTAGCTGTCTACTTTCTATAACACTTAAATAATCACTTAGATAATACTCTACTCTTGCTAGATTCATCTCATCTAGGCAAACAAAGTAAGGCTTGTCCAAATTTTCTGAGGCATCTTCTATGATTTGTGTTAGCTTTCCTTTTATGAACTTGCTTTCCAGGTCTTTGTAACCTATTAAATCTGTACTGTCGTTCCAATCTGGGCGAACACTTATCATGTTGAATTGGTTGTTTTCTCTAGTAGCTCCTAGTGCTTGAGCAAAGAGTCTTGCTATTTTCGATTTTCCTGTTCCACTTATTCCTGCTAGTATTACGAAAGGTTTTGTTTTTAGTGATAAATATAGGTTGGAGATTAGGGTGTAATCGTATTCGTATCCTTGGCTAGTTATATAGCTGTGGATGTGATTTATTACTTCTTCTTGAGATTTATTTGTTATCTCCTTCTCTTTCACTATATCTTTAACACCTTTATTGAAGTATTTATTTTCTAAAAATTCTACTGCTTCTTTAAATTCTTTTACAAAGTTTGAGTCTGTTACATATTGAGCTATTTCATCACATAATCTGTAAGTTTCATTAACTTCATCTAATATAAAATATTGTTCTGGTAAATACTTCATAGCTGTTTGTTTTATTCTGTTTATATATTTGCTTTTGTTCCACGACTCTAAATCATCTATATCACTTAAATCTGCTCTATGCCTTGGTATAGAGTAGTATTTTTTTAGTGAGTTGAAAATTTCATCATAAGTTAGATTACTTTTCATTTTGTCTATATCTAAAAAGCATGATAATAGGGCTATTTTGTAACTACGATTTGTTATTTGTTTTTTTATTATATCTATAAAATCTAAAGAATAGTTTTTATTATGTAAAACTTTACTCTCTTCTACCTCGTTAATTTTATACCCTAAATCTAATGAATTAAGGTACTCAACAAATATAGGAAAATTTTTATATTCCCACTCTGTCCATACTCCAATCTCAATATTTTCATTTTTTTCATTCTTACATACTATAAAGTTTGTATCTTTAGTTGGCAAATAACTTCTCTGTCTAGATTTACTATTTCCCATATTATCTTGTTCTGATTTATCTCTATAGCTAGATATATTTTCTTTTTTCTTTATTATTTCTTTTGTCTTGAAACTTAAATTTTTGACATTATTAAATAACCTTTCTAATTCTTCATACTTAAAATCTCTTTTTTCTACCATATGTTTAATAATATTATATGCAACAGAATTTTTAGGTAAATTACTAAAAACTATTTCCTTATTGTATAAAATCTTAAATCTATCTGATTTGGGCATTATATCTACTCCTAATTCATGTTTAGTTATTTACTATACTCAAAATATATTCTCGATCTAACCAAAAACACTTTTTGACTAATTTTCTCCCATCTGGTAATTCATATGTATCTTCACTATCTCTAGCATGAGGCCTTGTATGGCACACACAATTAAACTTAGGTCCAGGTAAGTTATCAAATGCTCGACTTCCCTTTATTTCTATCTGAACTCCTTCTTTTATAACTCTAACCGTTTCTTCCCAAGTATCCTTAACATATCTATCCAAAATACTTACTGGCATATTCCACAATTTAATTTTATCCAATCTAAGAACATCATCTTCATCGTATCTAAACACAACAAATAAATACTTCTGTTCTTCAAATAAATTTCTCAAACTAGAGTTTTCCCAATCTTCTTCTATAATTTCTTTATATTTAAATGTAGGAAAAGACATATGTTCTTTAATCTTTCCATTTTTCTCTATTCTAATAGTTTTAAATTTAATATTAGCTTTAGAAAATTCCTCTATCTTACTTAAATCATTAGTAGTTAACCCAAGTATTCTACTTACAAGCATCTGAACATAATTTTTAGCTAATTTACTTTTTCCATTATAAATATCTATTCCTAAATCATCACCTATTTCATAAACACTTTTTCCGTAAAATACTTTAAATTTACTCTCTAATAATTGCTCAATTGTCATATTAGTACCTTTTAAGATACTCACAACTTCCTCATCTTCAACTCCTAACCTTTTTCTAATCAAAGATGTCATATATGAAGATTTCAAAGAAAATGCTCTTTGCATTGCTAGTTCTTTTGAAAAAGGTTGCTTTCTAACTGAGTTTTTATTAGCACCTTTAGGACAAGCTGCCAAATAGCTTGTATCACCTTCTGACAACTCATGTGCTTTTCCTTCTTTAATCTTATTGATTATAGTTTTCCAGTCATCTTTTATAACAACTAAATCTTCTTCTGAAAATTCATGGAGCATTATATCCTTTACAACGAAATCTTTTTTCTCTAACCCTTTTTTCCACTGATAGAATACTAGTAAAAGTTTATTATTCTTCTCCCAAAATGAACTTTCATAAAAATCCTTTTGGTGCTCTTCCATGTAATTTATAATATTTAAAACTAATCTTTCTTTAGCTGATATTGTCTTATTTTGATTCACTTTAAAAGGTGTAACTTTTAATTCTACACCTACATGAGAAAAATCAGCCTCAGCTCTAGAGTTTATATCATATCCAAAGTAGCTTTCTTCTACTATTTGACCTAGATTACCTTTTCCTTTACCTTCTCCTAATCTTTCATATCTATCTATTTCACCAAACTTTTTGCCTATCAATCCATGTGCATATTCCATAATTGAATCTATAGATTTTTCATTATAATTCAACTTATAAATCCCCCATATTAATTGTATTTTTCAATAGTAAACTAAAATTATTTACACCTTCATTAAAGTGTTAATTCATTAAATTTCAACATTTTTATACTTTTATAAAATCTAATAATATTATAGCATTATATAACTATAAAAATTTTTTCTTCTAACAAAAAAGGCATATGATTCAAATCATATACCTTTTACTATTTATTTAGTTATAGCAACTTCATCACTATCAACATCATTATTTTCATTTTCTACGATTTCTTTAATATAATTACCCATCTTTGTAACCAATCCAACAACTAAAGCATTCCCCATACAGAAGTATCTAAATTTCTGTGGCATACCTGAGTTAGTCCAATTATCCTCAAATCCATTTATTCTTTCAGCTTCCATAGGAGTTAATAATCTTAGTCTTCCTGTTTGTGGATCTTCAACAACATGGCTACTTCTATTTACCGATGATTCACTTGTAAGCATAGTTCTTGCAGGTCTATCAATTGGATCTGGGAAAGATAGTGGTCCTTCACTAAATACATACTTATGACCTGTTTTACTTGTTCTTTCTATTTTTTTAGCACCTTTAAGATATTTCCACTTTTCTAATTTTTCTTTATCACCATCTAAGTAGAATTTTTCATCTACATCTGTTTCTAGTAAATCTCTTAATAAAGTAAATTTACCATCATACAAAGGTGTTGTCTGTTCAGTATAAATTCTTCCATTTGTCATAATACCTGAGTTTCTAAAGTCCATCTTGAAAGTATCTGAAACATCTACTATATCCTCATATTCCATTACACATTCTTCACTATCAACTTTTTTACTTTCTATTGTAAAACTCATCTGCCCATTATCATCTGATAAATGGTTTGATACTATTGGAAATTGTTTAACAAAAAATCCTTCTTCATGTATCCAGTTTCTAAGATTTTTTTCATCTATTTTATTAGAATACCTTGTATCATTTCTAAATGCAAAAATAAATACTCTTCTTCTTCTTTGACCAAATCCATATTCAGCTGCATTAATTACTCTCCATTCAACTGAATACCCTAAGTCATTTAAACAGGCAAGCATTACCCCAAAATCTCTACCTCTCTGCTTAGAAGGAGATTTTAATAGCCTATCCACATTTTCAAGTAATACAAATCTAGGTTGTTTTGTCTTTAATATTTCTCTTATTTGCCACCATAAAACACCCTTAACCCCTTGTATTCCTTTAGCACCAGTTCTTGCAACTGAATAATCTTGACAAGGAAATCCACCAACTAATAAATCGTGGTCTGGTATTTCTTTTTTGTCTACTTCTCCAATATCTATATTAACATGATTTTCTTTTCCAAAATGACTTACATAACAATCATAAGCATGTTGTGATTTTTTTCCCGGTTCCCATTGATTTGCCCATACAAATTTATAATCATTTGATGACTTTTCTAAACCTAATCTGAATCCGCCAACTCCAGCGAATAGTTCACATACTCTTATCATTTTCTGCCTCCTTTGTATGAGTTTTATTTTATCATTATACTACAAATTTTAACCTTTGAAAAGATCAAACTTTCATTTATTATAGTTATTATTTGTGATTTTTGTAAATTATATATAATAAAAGTGTTGATACATTATACTTTATCCTATTATAATTTTATTAAAATTAAATTTAATAAAGAGGTGAAGTTTTTGTCATACTTTTGGATAGAAAGCGATGAAGAAAGTAAACAATGGTTATCTAATTCATCAGCTAATATATTTGTTAGCAATGAATATTTCTTCAATAATTCAAATATAATTTTGGGCCAAGACCCTGATTTTAGTCCTTTGTTCAAGTCATATCTATCTAGCAACATAACTATCAAACCTACCATAAGAAAAAAGTCAACTAAACATTATAAAGGAATAGATATTACTGAATTAAATAAATCATTAAGAGTTTTATTATCACAAGATCAACAAATTTTATTTGAAGTTTACAATAAAGATGGAGTTTTCTATACTTCAAATTCAAAGAGTGGTTTTGACTTTGCTTATTTAGATAAAACTTACAATCTTATTCAACTTTGGAATTTATGCTTTGGTAGAAGGGGTTTATATAACGGACAAGAACATTGGAATAAATCTCTAAAAGATAATAATTTCATAAAAATAGAAGAGGATAGTTTTGATTTTTCATCATTTGAAGTAGGTAATGATAAAAGATTTACTAAAAGTAGTCTTACCATTTTAGGCGAGTTACAATTCGGTAACTGGGGACTTGCTTATAGAGATTTGTTTAAACTGTTACAAGCCGATATTAACTCTGGTGTTGATTTATTTGTATATGTAACTGCACATAATAATTTATTATCTTATGCCAGTGATAATATTGTTTCTTATGAAGATACAATTAAAATTCTTAACGAATTTTCTAATTTAATAAAAATACCTATTTGGGTTATAGGATTAGATATTGAAGTATAAACATAAAAAAAGATGATACTATAAAATTATTGTATCATCTTTTTTTATCTATTATCTTTCTATTCTCTCTTCCAAAGAACTTATCCTAATCTTAATGGGTACAGCAGGGTACAACTTATCTTCATCACACATCATCGATCCATAAGTAATACAAGTCCCCTTTTCAAGACCAATCAACCTCTTAGTCCATTCTTTCTTATCATCATTACTCTCAGCAAAAACACTAGCAACTACAGGTGCTTCTTCCTCTGTCTGAGCAAAATAAACCTTCTGTGCAGCGTTTTGTAGTCCACTAATAGTTGCCTTATCCATTTGCCCTTTTAGAAACTGAGTAGAAAACCAAGCTGACCATCCAAACTTTCTCCCTTCTAATAAAATCTTTTTACAAGGTGAGTTATCTCCAAAGTTTAGGTTTTGGCATTCATCTAATACTACGGTAAATGGATTATCTTTGTTTCCATTATTTAATTTATAATTCCATAAATCCCAAAGTATCATTTCCGTAATGATTCTCTGTACATCTTTCGTAAATCCAGTCAACTGAATTATAAATAGCTTTCCATCACCTTTATCTAAGTCTCCCCATCCAAAATCTTTATTCTCTTCAAATGGATTTTTATCTATTAATAAACTTAGCTGTGATAAAGTTGTTTGAGCATATGAAGACTTATCCTCTGCTAATTCTTGTCTAAAACTTCTTAAATCTAATGAGCCATTGTTTTTTTCTAATCCTCTTATAACAGCTTGATATACTGAGTTCAACTGTTGTATTCCTAAGTCTTTATATACAGAACCAATGACTGACTTAAATCTTTCTGCCACATCTACATAGTCTTCATCAATATAAAAATCTTCATCCAATTCTTTTCTTCCTTTTTTAAATGGATTAAGAGGGAATTTATCCTTAGCTACAATAAATTGCTTTAAGTTATCTCCTAGATATTCCTTAAACTCTGGCTCTAACTGTGAGGTTTTGAACCCATCAGTATAATCTATTATTACAGCTGGCACTCCTGATTCAACTAACTCTTTTAAAGCACATTGTATAAAGTAAGTTTTACCATTCCCTGATTTACCGGTTATAAGCATATGTCTGTTTGCTAATTTTTTGTGATTATATTCCCAGTATACTTTCTTACTAGAACCTTCAGCTTCTCCTAATAGTATCCTCACATCTTTTTTTTCTGGTTTACTTATACTTGATATAACTTCTACTTCATCTATAATTTCAACTGGTGTAGTTACTATTGAAGTTTCATATTTATCCTCTTTTACACGCGTTTGTGTTGATATTGACTCATATTCTGTATTTATATCTTCATATTTTTCAGCAACTATAGCTGCCAAACCATCACCATCATCAACGTCTTCTGATGTAGGAGCTATTTTTTTATAAACCATCTCACTATAATCATCTAATTTATAATTAGTAAGTAAATCACTTTGCTTGATATCTTGATTTCCACTTAGAATTTCTCTACTAAGCTGTTCAACTGATTTTGTCATTCCTTCATAGGCATCATCTTCAGTTAATTCTATAAATAATACATCATTTACTTTATTTATACTTCTATAATAGTTATCTTTCTTAAATGAAATTAAAGCGCCTTTTCCAATTAATGATTCTAACTCAAATGATACTTCATAATCATCGTTTAAAAGTAACCTTTTGAATTTCATAATTCTTTCTAGATGTTTTTCTGGCCAAATATTATTTGTGCATAACTTTTCAGCATTAGTTATCAATAACTTAGAGAAGAAGTTTCTAAAGAATTTATTTTTAAATACTTTCCTATCTCCATCATAATGTTGAGATAATTGATCTTTTAGTAATTCATAGGTTTTATTTATTTGAATTTTACCTTTATCAATTACTGATGAAAAGTTATATCCAACCTTAACTTCTATTGGATAGTAATATAGCTTTAAGTTATCTTTATCGCTTATATTAACTCCAATAAATATTAAATCATCACTATGAACTCCCTTTTCTTTCAGGTTTTTCAAAGTAAATATTCCTTCACTTTTGTTAAGTTTTACCGCATTAGATACTCTTAGTATTTCTTCTGATGAAACAGGTATCCAGATTATATCCTCATGATTTAGTAATGTCATACCATATTTTAGAGCTGAAATAATGCTTAATTTTTCTCTATCATATTCACTTTTATTTGCAATAAGATTAAGTAACCACTCACCATTAATACTATTAAAGCTTTTTATAACATGATTTATTTTTTCATCTGGTATATCTATATTTTTTCTATTTAAAAATTCTTTTATAATATACTTATATTGCTCTGATTTATTTGTTACAGTTATCGTATCATATTGCTCTGTTGAAGTATATTGATCACTGTAATGTATAATAATCAGATTATGATTATTACTTTCTTTAAAATATTCTAATCCAAAGTTTGGCTCTATAAAAGTAACCCAGTGAGAAGAATTATACAGTTTTTCCTTAGTATCTTCTGACAATACCAAAGGCCTTGTAACTATAGAAGTTTCTTTTATATAAGGATTTACTCCACCGTTATGACAGTTAACTGCAAATTCATTTAAATTACTTGCTGTTCTAATCAAATTATTATTAACATTTATTCTGTTTTTGCTACCAAAGCCAATTCTATAGTCATTTTCATTGTTGTTAGAAGTAACTGTTGATAGTAAACCATCAATAGATAATCCTGATTCCAATGAGTTAGTATTATCTGTAGCGTTTTTATCATCAAATCCTGATTTATAGAAAGATATATGAGCATACTTATAATTACTATCGTTTTGCTTATAGCATTTGATATTTTCATATGCTATTCTCATAACATCTGTCTTGTCTAAGTCATTATTTTTTATTTCAAAATCTACATCAAATTCTTCTTCAATTTTCTCTACAGAAGATGCTTGGAAGAAGTTCTCAAAATATGTATTTCCATTGCCATTGTAAATACTAACTTCTATAGGAATAATATTGTACGGATCTTTCACTATTTGCTTTCTAATATACTCAAATACCCCCTTAACTACTTCCTTGTCATTCACTATATTTATTACATTTATCTGTATAGGTGAATTACATTTTTTTATGAATAAATATTTAAAATTAGATATAAATTGATTAATTTTCTCTTCAACAACCTTTGCAACAAATGCATTTGTCTCTCCTAAAGATACCTGCTCTTTCTTTTCATATATAAGCCACTCTATGTTATCCTTTTGATAAATTGGTGTAAATAGCTCGTTGTTGTCATTATAAATATATGGCAGCAAGTTATTAGGAATTAATCTTTCTAATATGTGAGAATCCACATTTTCACAATCTAGTTGACTATATAATTCAAGCATATAAGCTATATTTAATGGTGCAAAAGGTGTAAACATTACCTTATATTCATTTTCTATCGTTCCTAATTTCAAAAGATTTTTCTTCAAATCTAAACTTGATAAAATATCTTTTTCATTAATACTTTCTATTTCCTTATTATAGATTTCTAGATAATTCTTATAAAGATTTATGATTTCCTCATCTAAATAATGTAAACTTGGAATATTGTTATTAGATTTATAATAATTCAGTATATTCATATAAGCATTTGTTAATTCTTCACTAAAACTTATATCTATCTTATTTATTTCATCTATAGTATCTATACCATACATTATTTCTTTATCAATTATTTCTTTTTCTTTATTAAAAGGAATTTTTAGTTTTTCTTCTAAATAATACTCGCTTGTATGTTGGCTAATTATATTTTTAATCCATCTAAAACTTTCTTTTCTTTCTCTTTTCCTTTTTAAAATATTTACAGAAGTAATATTTTTACCTCTTAGTCCTTCTTCTTTTATTTCTATAGGCACTTGCCCTTTGTCTGACTTTAAGATGAATTTTAGGGAATCATCATCCCATGCAGCAGATTCACTTGATATTTTTATAGTTTCATCTGGATTTATAGAAACTATATCATCTTTATTGTCAACTACTGTTTCTATTTCTTTTCCACCTTCACCAAATATAATATTTGAATCATCAACATTTATAACTAATCTGTTTTTTCCACCAGAGCCTGAAGCTATAGAATATCTAGTTTTTATAGTATTTAACACACTTTCCTCTATATTAAGTATTGCTATATTAAAATCATACTTGGATTTAGACTGGTTCTTATGTTTATAAGTTACTTTTTGGAATATTGGTTTGTTATTTTTTATAGGTAACTTTATAGTCATTTTTTTTCTCGATACAGTCATATAAGTTTTACTTTTATCTGTAATAAACTCTTTTGCTAAATCTTCATCAAATTTAAACTCTAAAGTTGTTTCATCATGATTACCATCATTAAATACTATTATCTGCTTATTTCTTTTACCAGCTGCTGTATCTGATTTATTACGCTCCCAGTATACTAAACCTTCCACAGTCTTTTTATTACTGTTTTCTATATACTCTAAAGGCTTATTTTCCTTATTTTTTTCAAATGATCTTTTTACATCTGTAAAATCTGTATCTTTCCAATCTTCTTTTTCTAATTTGCTAACACCTTTATCATCAAATAATTTTTCTAACTGTGCTTTTCTATCATTATATTCTTGATATCCTTCTACCTTTGAATATAATTCATTATTTTCTTTCAGTCTACTTTGCATAGCTTTCGAATTTAAATTTTCTAAACCACTATCCTTAAATAATCCTATCTCACTATAATCTTTATCTTCTATACAATTCTTACCTATAATTGATAATATTTCTTTATAGTCCAATAGAGATGTATTATAAGAATCTTCTAGTTTCTGTTTATTGTAAAACTTAACAACTTCTCTATCTACTTTACTTAATTTAGATTTAGTTATTTCATTATTTAAATTTGAAGATATATATTTGACGCTTAAAGGCATTCCTTCAAGCCTTAGATCATAACACCCATCTTTTATACTATCTATGACGTCTTCACATAATATTAAAAGAGTTTTATTTTTCCAAACACCTTCTTGCTCTTGGCATACATTTCTCATAGTTACCAAATATGAATTAGTGACATCTATAGTTGATGTTACTACCAATGATGTTTCTCCTATATTTATAGAAAAAGTTTTATACTCTCCACCTGAATTATGTTGATATACAAAAGGCTCAGCATTTTTAAATTCCATTAAAGTATTATAAAACTCATTAACTTGTTCTTTTTCATCTAATTGTATATAAAATCTATCTCCCGGTTTAATCGAACTTTCTCTTAGAAATTCAATTAGTCTATCGGACAAATATTTATAAAATTGCTTTGACATATTGAGCATCCCCACTATCACTTTTTTTATCTATTAAATTTAACTTACCTAATAATTCTTCAACTAATTCTTTTGAATATTTGTCTAGGAATAATCCTCTTTTTTCATATTCTTTATATAAGGCATTTAATGTTATCTTGTTTTCTTTTATACAAACTGCTGTTAATAATAAAATCATTTCTTGAGTCATATTAAGCATGTAGCCATAATAACCACCTCTATTTTTTAAGAAATAACATTTACCTATTTCTTCAATAAATAGAGCATATCTACTTATTGTTGCTTGATCTATTTTTCTTTGTAGCGATTTTTCAAGTTCATCTACTAATATATTGAAATCTAATTCTAACTCAATAGATTCTTGAGCATAGTGTTCTTTGTATTCATAAATCCACTCTCTCATAGTTTCCAGGTAATTTATTTTTTCTTCATTTTGAGAATTGTTATATATATCTATAATTTCATTTAAACTCTTCCCTTCTACATTAAATAAGAAGTTTAAATGTTCCACTATATTTATATTTATCAACAGATTTTTACATTCTGATTTTATATATTTGTATCCTCTAACTACACTACGTCTGTTTTTGCTTGAACTTTCCCAGTCTAAAAGATAATATAATTCTTCTGGTTTACTAAAGTCAGCTTTTTCTTTTTTATTCAACTTTATACATAGTTGAGTTATATAATAAAAATAATAATAAGATACGAGATTTTGAAAATTCTTCAAAAAATATTCTTTATGTTCACTTAGAAATTCAAAATCCTCTTTTGCAATATTACTAATAAAATTTAACTTGTTGAAATATTTCCTCTTCTCTTGCGGCTTGCTATCTATATCTTCTAAACCTTCTAATTTGCGTAATATAAGCTTAGTTATAACATCATTTTTATCATGTCCTCTAAATGAAGAGCTTATTTTTCCATTGTTATAGAAAAATAAATCATATAAAAATTTAGCTATTTTCTCTTCACCTTTACTTTCTTGTCCATTAGTTAATTGTATATAATTTAAAAGTTTCGGATGAAAAATATTGATATTACCATCTTTATCTATTAAGTTATCTTTTATTAATTCTTTTAAATATTTTCTGTCCTCTTCACTTTTACATTGAACTTTTAATACTATCTCATCTATATTTTCTTCCAAGTTAAATTCTTTAACTAGCTCTTTATTATTTATCAGCCTAACTAATTCCCCCGTAACACCAGAAAACTTTCTTTTAAACTTTGGTCTTTCTGGATTTCTAGTTCCAAATGGCAGAAATGGTGCTACTTTATTTATTGTATGTTTACCAGGATTAGTTTTATCTGTTATATTCATAGAGTGCTTTAATTTATTAATATTTTCTTGGTAAATCATTACTCAGCCAACCTTTCAAAAACAAATTCTTCATCTCCAAAGTTATCTTCATATCTTAAAATAAATTGTCTATTATCTCTCTTATCTTCAACTAATAATTCTTCTTCCATATTTCCATTAGATAAAAGCTTATCAATAAATTCTACGAAAATAATTGCTTCCTCTTTATCATTTTTACTAGTACAATATCCTTCGTTTATTTCAACTATTTTATTATAAAGTTGATAATCTAACTCTAAAGTACTTACTTCTTTAGTAAAAGTAGCTTCAAATCCTAAAGTTAAACTCCTTTTAAATCTTTCTAATTTTATTTTGTCATCTTTTAGGCAACTTCCTAATTTATTAGGCTTAAACTCAACTTCTTCTGCCACTTTAAAGTTAGATAGATTTTTATTTAGATAAATATATTTATTCTTCGGTGAACCATTCCAATTATAAATTGCCTTTCTTACTTCATCAAAGATTGATTTATATCCACTAACTTCACCTTTATTATAGTAATATAAATATTTCATAAAAGATTTATATGAGCTATCTTCAAAAATATATAGTATATCTTCTTTTCCACATAATCTTAATAGCCTTATAATAACTTCTATAACTTCTTCTTTCTCATTTGGTGATAAATCATTTAGGTTTACTGTATCACCTAAAATTTCCTCTATCATAAAATACATTTCTTCATCAAAGTATTGTTTAAGTATAGGCCTTATATCAGTTGCAATATTCAATTGAATTAATAACTGATCTAAATTTCTATGTCTTATTTTGATTGGATCTTCTTTACTTGTAATTTTAAGCAATTCTCCCCTTTTATTTGAATTGAATATTAAATTAGGCAATAAGTTATTTATCTCTTGTAAGATACTTATAATATTTGTATTGTCTTCTTCCACAATAGGAGGTATCAATATTTCATATATAAAGTTTAGTAACTCCCTTGTTCCTAGTATTTTTTTATGCTTAACCAATGAAGTTACAAGTAAATCTGTTATTTTTTTTGTAACTCCTGGCTTAGATAATATTTCATAATTTATTATAAAAGGATTTATTATACCTTCTTTTTTATCTTTTAGATAAGATTGATAAAAAGGATTATCTTCTGATTTTTTAACTATCTTATTCAATAACTCTTCTATATAAAAAGATTCCGCTCCATTTTCAGTTAGTTCATAAATATTGTAATCACCAAAACTAACTAATTTAAAGTGTTCACTTCCATGACTATTACTAATTCCCTCTTGGTTAAATATATTACTATTATCTATAAATTCTTTAAATTTTGTATACTCTACTTTAGCAAAATCTTCTTCTAAGAAATTGTTTAATACACCTAAATTTATTGCTAGTATAAGTTTTTTATTAGAAGTATCTATATTCTCATCACTAAAACCACTTAGTACTTTTTGTAAAGTTTCAATAGCTGTAAGTTTTGGATCATGACTTTCTGTAGCATCATTATGAATATAAAACTCTTGTAATAAGCCTTTATACTCTTCATTAAGATATGATAATAAATGTGATTTCCCATCTCCAACACTTCCACAAAGTAATATTAGCTGACTGCCTTTACTTTGTTGAGCTTCTTCTATCATTTCTACTAACTCTTCTTGTATTGATCTTTTCACATGAATATATTTTTTAAAAGGATTTAAACCTTTGTAAGATTCTACACCTTCTTTTGACTTTGATGATAATTTTGATATTTCATGTAATAAATAACTACCTTTCAATTTAGAATAGTTATAGTTTATCTTTAATTTATTTTCAGTCTCTGTTTGTTCAATAACTTCTTTTATATCTTCATCATTACTTTCTACCTCATAATTATTCATTAAATTTTCTACATTATTTATATGTATATTTTTATTTAAAAGCTCACTTAGTTTTTCTTCCACTAGATTATTTACATCTACCATAGAAATAGAATCCGATTTAGCATTTATTGATGGTGCAATATAAAGAGGTATTTCAATATTAGCATCTCCATAACACTCTATATACCATTTAATAATCTTATAAATTTTCTTGTGAACTTTAGCAGCATACTCTACATCATTATGAGTTCCATCATGAATTGCCTTATTACCTATAATTCTTATATTATTAAAATCGCTATATATCTGATAATCTAAAATTCCATCCTTATAAAGTATCTTCATTCTTTCATATTGATTTAAAGTAATTAGATATACTTGTCCTTCTATTTCACATACTTTTGCCAGTAGCTTTTCTGCGAACTGTCTACCATGCATAACTGCTGAACTTGGACTTTCAAAGAAATCCTTTTCAATTTGGTATCCTAATTCTGCAAGATTTTTATCACTATCTAGTAAAACATCAAAAATACTCCCACTCATATTAATCCTTTCCTTTATTGAAACATATTATATTTCTTTATCTTATCTGTTAATTATAACAATTTCGCTGTTGATTTAATATATTCTAACATTAATTCATTTATATCTACATAATATTACGCAACTTAAGTTAAAAATCGCAGACAATTCTGTCTACGATTTAAGTATTTCTATTAATTACTATATTTTCATTAAATACTGCATAAACTTAATACTTCACGCAATTACAAGGATGCTTACCACCAACATTATTAATGCCAACAGCCTTCACACTTGCACCTCTCAAAAACTTACAACTAGAACTCTTATGATAATAACTATTACCACTAGCTATGTATACCGTTTTACCACCTGAGTTAGAACTTCCACCAGAAGAACTACTCGAAGACGGCTTTTTATAAACAACTGGATTTGTCCAGCAGTTACATTCATACTTTCTCATACTTGATGTCAACGTAACAACATAAGTTCTCGCACCTTCCAAGTACTTGCAGTTTGATATGGCATGATAATAGCTATTTCCATTGGAAACATAAACACTTTTTCCTATATGTTTATTGGAACTACTATCGTTGTGACCTTGTCCATGACTAGAGCTACTTTGACTACTGCTTCCACCATTTGAATATGATCCAGTAGAAGAGTTAGAACTTGCTATTTGACTCTCTTGTTTTTTAGCCTTAGCTTCTTTAAGTTCATGTTCCAGTTTTATTGCCTTTGCATAATACTCGTTAACTTCCTCTTTTGCTTTCTCTATATCATCTGCCAGGTCATCTGGATATTTTTCTTTATATTCATAAAAAGACTGTTCCAAATCTTCATATTTCACTCTTAAATCCAAATATTTAGATATTTCATCCTTATTATCACTATAGTATTTTGAACTTTCTTCATCTAATTCTTGGATTTTTTTATCTAAACCTTCATACTCTTTTAGCTTTTTTCTTGTAATAATAGAATTATTTGGGCTTAATACAAAAAGTCCAATTACTACAACTGCTATACCAGCTAAAATTGTTTTATTATTAATTTTTTCTGAAATTCTCAACTTTCTTTCCCCTATAAATTATCTAGCTGAGATGAATATTCTTCTATAAGATTTAAATAGTTATCTCTTTTACTTAAAAGCTTATTCAGTTCCTTATTTAAATCTGCATTACTGTTATATTTTTCCTTATATAATTTATACTCATTTTGAGTTTGCTCATATCTCATAGCTAAATCGCTATAATCCTCTTTATACTCTTCACTCATTTGAACAAAGTCTTCGTGATTTCTTTTCTTTTCATTATATTCAATTTGCTTCTTCTTATAATCATCTAAATCAGATGTTGAAACTGGTGTAAATATTATTCCTGCTATCCCAACTATTAAGACTGGGACTAATCTTAAATATTTTTTTATCATAATTCCTCCTAAGATTATAATTTATCGCTATACAAAATATATCATAAAAAAATAATTTTATATGTCGATTCATGTCGATGTAAGATTGGAAATTTCCCCCTAAAAAGTGCATAACAAAAATGTTACTCACTGCCCTATAAAAATCTCCATAAAAAACTGTAGTCCTAAGTTAAATTACTTAGACTACAGCCTTCTCATCATATATTAACATATTTATGATTTATACATATTAATCAGCAAACACAGTATTCTCCGTCTTCCACTGTAACATTTTTATATAAAGCCAAAATCCATATATGCCCAACGTAATAAAAGTCAGTATTAACCATTTAATATAGTGTAAAAATAAACTTCCTCCACTACCTATAAATTTAAGTCTTCTTCCTTCAATTACTGTGTGTTTAGCTTCCCATCTGTATTTTATACACATAGCCCAAGGTGTAGCTATTCCAAATGTAAAGAATGTTACCGCCCATGCTAATATATTGACTCCTATAAGTCCTAGAAGCCCTCCTTCAAATCTTGATTTCATGTTGTCTCTCCTATCATTCATATTCTAATTATGATAATTTATTTTATCATAGAAAAACAATTAACAAAGTGTTATTTTTTAACATTAAAAAAGAGAATCTAAAGATTCTCTCCCTACATAGTTACATTTGCTCATAAGAGCCGTAAACTAATATTTCCTTATTCTCAATCATAACCTTCCCATTAGCAATAACAGTGTCTATATCCAAATTCTCATCTAACAATAATAAGTCTGCATCAGAACCTTCTGCCACGCATCCTTTTCTAGGGTAAACTTCCAACCCTTTTGCCACGTTAGAAGTTAAATAAACAAGAGCGTCTTCCACAGTAAAATCTAACTCATTTACCATTTGTTTAAACTCATTATGTAAGCTAGACACACTAGAAACACCCATCTTCACAAGATTTCCTGCTTCATCATATTTTGACCAGCTGCCATATCCATCAGAACTTATTGTTATATTTTCACTAGGTACATTTTCTTCTAAAGCTCTTTTTATACATCTTCCTGGTGTGAACTGCTCCTTTATACCACAAGTTAAATCAATCTTTCCTCCTGCTTTTGCATAATCAAAAGCTTCTTTTAACAACTCTTCTCTCCTATTAACATGAGTAGGTCTTATTGTCTTCATTGGTATTTCTGTTTCTTCTAAAATTTCTCTAACTGGTTGAAGGCCTTTTTTTCCATCTCCCATATGAAGTACTACTATACCTGGTTTTCCACTTAACATCCCTGCAACTCTAGCATCAGAAGCCACTCTTTGTAATTCTAAATTACTTACATTTGGTGCTCTATGGTCTGAAAGTGCCAATTTTACACCTATTATTTCATCTATAAAACATATATCTTTTTTTATAGAACCTGTAACTGTTACAGAAGGATACTCATAAGAACCTGTGTGAGCAAAAACTGTTATTCCTTCTTCCTTCAAAGCTTTTGCTTTTGATACTAAGTTTTCCACACTTCTAGTAGTTCCATCTGTCCCCAAAAGTCCAACAACAGTTGTTATTCCAGCAGTAGTTAATTTGCTTAAAGTTATTTCTGGTGCTCTAGTTTTAAAACTTCCTTCACCACCTCCACCAGTTATATGAACATGTTGATCTATAAAACCTGGTGTAAGTTTTTTACCACTACCATCTATTATCTTTATTTTTTCATTTTCAAAATTTATATTATCTTCTATTAAAGAGATTTTTCCACCACTTACAAAAACGTCTTTTTTTCCCTTATACTCTGGCGAATATACTTCCACATTTTTTATTAATATCATAAATCTTATACTCCTTATTTAAACAACATTCTTATCGTCTTTAATTTCATTTTTATCTAATTTAGCTATACCAAATCCTGTAATAGCAAATATAACTGCAAATACTATTCCTGAATAGTTAAGTATTGCCCATGGTAAATATTGTAGTGTATCTACTCCCAGCGTTGCTGTCATATATGCCCCTGCTGCTGACCATGGTATTAATGGAACTAAAACTGTTCCTGAATCTTCTAGAGTTCTAGATAAGTTTTTAGGATGTAAGTTTTTCTTAGGGTAAACATCTTTAAATAACTCCCCTGGTACAAGTATTGATAAATATGAACTTCCTGTTACGAATGCAACTGTGAAACATGATACGATTGTAGATATTATTATTCCTGCAGTTGATTTTACTTTTGACATTAATAAATCTAAAACCACATCTAACATACCTGAAACACTTACTATACCTGCAAATCCCATAGCACAGAATATAAGAACTGTAGTACTTGTTACTGATGCAACTCCACCTCTGTTTATAAGTTTAATTACTTCTTCTGTAGGAGTTCCTGTAAATCTAGTCATTGTTATATCAAATCCTGATATTAAAGATGTAAATCCATCTACTATATTAAATCCTTGAACTGCAGCTCCTAAAACTACAGTTAATAAACTTGTTCCTAGCATTGTAGGTATTGTAGGCCATTTTTTTACTGAGCCTAAAATTACTAATACAAATGGTAAAAGTAATACTATATTAAAGTTAAACATTGTGTCTAACTGGTCCATCATTAATTGAACTGATTCTGGTCTTACTAAATCACCTGACGCACTAAATCCGACAAATAAATATACAACCATTGCTAATAATGATGCTGGTACAGTTGTATAAAGCATGTGTTTTATATGTTCGTATAACTCACTGCCTGCTGCCATTGGTGCTAAGTTAGTTGTATCTGAAAGTGGTGACAATTTATCTCCAAAGAATGCCCCAGAAACTACAGCACCTGCTGTTGCTGGTAATGATATTCCTAATCCTCCTGCAATTCCCATCATTGCCACACCTATAGTACCTGCTGCACCCCACGATGTCCCTGTAACTATTGCAAGTATTGCTGATGATAAAAACGCTGTAACTAATATAAACTTAGGATTTATCATTTGAACACCATAGTATATAATCATTGGAACTGCTCCTGAGAACATTAATGCTCCTATTAATAATCCAACACTCCATAAAATTAATGTAGCTGGAAGTGCACTAGCTATTTTTTCTACTATAGCATTTTGCATATCATCCCATTTATATCCCAATTTAAGAGCAATTATTCCTGCTATAAATGCTGAACATATTATTATAGGCTCTGCTTTTATACCTAAAACTCCATAACCTAAAGCTAGAGCAACAACCATAAAAACTATTGGTGTTAATGATTGTGCCAAAGTAGGCTTTTTTCTTTGTACTTCTTTCATAATTAACTTCACCATCCCCATAAATATTTAAAATTTAGTTAAATTTCCTCATATAATGACTTATAAATCTTATTTAAAACAATAGTACACGGAAACTTAAATTTGTTATTTTAAATATTAAGCAATTACCATGCCAAAACTTAATTTCCCCACAAAAATATTTTTATACTTTAAAACATAAGGCATATAGAATTTTCTGAATTTTTATTTAAGGATAAACTCATTTTATTGCTTTAATATTAAACAAGCTTAATTTTTATCAAAAAAAGAAAAAGGGATAAATAAATAAATTTCCATCCCTTTTTAATCCCATTTATAGTCATTTTTCATCCCTTTTATATGATTTCTAGCCCCTTTTCCAATATTTTCGTTCCTTTTAATCCCTTATGGATTTCTATATATCCTTCTTTTTTTAATTTGGCCATTATTGTTCTTATTTTTCCTTCTGTCAAATGAACATCTTCTTCTTTTGCCAACAGTGATAATGTTCTCCTACCAATCCCTTCGTATTTATAAATCTTCTTTAATACCCAAATTTCTGATTCATTTAGTGATTTATGATGTTCTTTTTCAATCAATAAATTAGATGATTTACAATTTTCAATTATATATTTAGGTAAATATGTAATATCTATTTTTATTCCACTTTCTTTTATAGTTGATACATACTCTACAACATTGACAAGTTCTCTTATATTTCCCGGCCAATTATAGCTAATCAACATTTCAATAGCTTCTTTCGTAAAAAATTCTTCTATATTTTCAACTTTTGTAATTTTAAATAAATAGTATTGTAGTAATAGCTTAATGTCTGTCTTTCTTTCTCTCAGTGGAATAGAATACATTGGCATAACATTTAATCTATAATATAAATCTTCTCTAAAATTCTTAAGCTTTACTTCTTGTAGCAGCTCTTTGTTTGTAGCTGCAATTACTCTAATATCAATAGGAATATTTTCTGTACTACCGACAGGTGTAATTTCCCTTTCTTGAAGTACTCTAAGTAATCTAGATTGTAAGTATAAAGATGCATCACCTATTTCATCTAAAAATATAGTACCTTTATGAGCTTTTTTAAATAACCCTTCTTTTCCACCTTTTCTCGCTCCTGTAAAAGCTCCATCTTCATACCCAAAAAGTTCACTTTCTATTAGGTTTTCTGGTATTGCAGCAAAATTTATGGCTACAAAAGGATAATCTTTTCTTTCAGACTCATTGTGTATAGCTTGAGCTAATACCTCTTTCCCTGTACCTGTTTCTCCTTGGATTAGTACAGTTGAGTTTGTTTTTGCTACTTTTTTAGCCAATTTAACATTTTTCACTATAGAACTGCAATTTCCTACCATGTCATCAAAAGTATACTTGGCTTGATTTTCTTTTATTTTTTCTCTTCTTCTTACTTCCTCATCAATTTTATGAATATGTTTCACTTCATTTAAAATAATCATATTACCTGTATAAATATTATTATCTTGTATCTTTTCTTTTGAAACTAAAATTTTCTTGTTATTTATATTGATAATATCATCCTTTAAATCAGGAAAAATTTCATAAATATCTTTTGATAATATGTTCTCTTTGTTTACGCATAGCAATCTTAATGATTCTTCATTTAGAACAATAACCTTGTTATTTATATTTGTATAAATAATTCCGTTCTTTTGATTATCTAACAAATTAGTAAGTAAGTCTTTTAATCTAGTTGATTCTTGAGACTTTTTGATATATTTTATAGATACATTTATCATATCTCTATAAAAATAAGAAGATACTATGCTTCCGTATTTATCCATACAATTTAATTTGATTAAGATCTCTATTAAAGTAGATACGTCTAAATGTCTTGATTTTATATCTATCACACTTGAGATTTCTTTTGGCACTAAGTGAGCTTCTCCAGGTGTTATTGCAATATCCGCTGTTTTATAAGACTCAATTCCTGGGTAATATTGATTGTATTTTATATGATTAAGCCCCTGGCTCCTTAACTGTGTAACTACTTCTTCACAAGAACTTCTTGCATCATTTACTAAAAGTACTTCTGTACCTCTAGGGATATTTAGTATCTCATCAATATATTCGTGTTTTATTACTCTTTTTGATACTATGTAGTTTATATTTTCGTCAATAATACAATTACAAATATCCTTAACTTCCTCGCTAGAGAAAATTAATAAATCACATTCCAAGTATTTTTCTTTATAATTAATCAAATTTAAGCACTCTATATAAAACTCTTTTGCAAATATTGTTTCTAATTGTTGTTTTATGCTTTGTCCAGTATCTTCACTCATTGATATTATGGAAATTTTTTTCATAATGTCCCCCAAATTTTGTTGTAAGTTATTATTTATCTAAGTATATCATTTTTAACTTTTATGACAAATATGAAATTTTAAGTAAAAAATTCGCTTCGCCTGAGCGACGTGTCGGCGAAACACTTCATATCGCCAACGGCTTCGCCCGTTGCTCAAGTAACAAAGTTGGAAATTATACGTTATCCACAGAACAGATAACAGATAATTTCCTTACAATTAAAAAGAGGTTATCTAAAACCTAGATAACTCCTTACATATTTATTAAACTCTAACTATATAATTTTCTTTTCTTTCCTTAGCTTCAGGATACTCACAATCTCTATATCCCAAGATACAATGACCTATTCCCACATAGTCACCTTCAACTCCCCACTTCTTAAGCAATTCCTGACCTCTTTCACTTGCAAATACTTCCTTTGCTCTATGAACCCAACACGAATCAACTCCTACTGAATGAGCTGCATTCATAAGATTCCCCATAACAAGAGATCCATCTTCCACATATGTAGGTCTGCATCCTCTATCAGCAAGTACAACTACAACAGTTGGCGCTCCATAGAAAGGGTCTGAATCTGTTCCCATAACATCAGCATTCATCTTAGATAATTCTTTTATTGTTTCTTCATCTTGCACAACTACCATAATCGGAGATTGCATTCCCATTCCTGTTGGTGCATAAGATCCAGCTTCTAATATTAGGTTCAGCTGCTCATCACTTATTTGTTCTTTTTTATACTTTCTTATACTTCTTCTTTCTTTTAATGTTTTCAATGTTTCATTCATAATTTTTTCCCCTTTCATAATAAACTTCATTTTATAAATAATATTAGCTCATTAAATATATTTTTACATCAAAACTTTACCAAGCGGCCACATAACCATCACATCTTTTTTCTGTAGCGCAAACATAGGATCCAGATTCAGCATTTTTTAATATAATTTGACCTTTACCCATATTTGTAAAATCATCCATAACTGTAATCTCGTGACCCTTTTGTCTAAGGCCTTCTACAATTTCTTCATTTATATCACTTTCTACTTGAATTTCCTTACCTTTAATCCACTGCCAACGAGGTGCATCCAAAGCTTCTTGAGGATTCATATTAAAATCAATCAAGTTAGTAAGTACTTGTAGTTGACCCTGTGGTTGCATAAAAGCTCCCATAACTCCAAAAGCTCCCACTGCTTCATTATTTTTACACAAAAATCCCGGAATAATGGTATGATACGGCTTCTTAAAAGGCTTCACTACATTTACATGATTTTTATCTAAGCTAAAGTTATTTCCCCTATTATGAAGAGCTATACCTGTACCTGGAACCACTAGCCCTGAACCAAATTCCGTATAATTACTTTGTATGTATGAAACCATATTTCCTTCTTTGTCACCACTACATAAATACACTGTTCCCGGTGAATATGGATCTCCACAAACAGGTTCAATTGCTTTTGAACTTATCAGTTTTCTTCTTTCCTTTGCATATTCTTCATTTAATAATGCTTCTACCTTAACTTTCATTTCCTTTATATCTGTTACATAGGACTTACTATCAGCAAAGGCAAGTTTTAAACTTTCTATGATTTTGTGATAATTGTCCAAGTTTTCTCTGTTATTATCCAAGTCAAAACCTTTCAATATATTAAGAGCCATAAGCACTGTTATTCCATGACCATTTGGTGGTATTTCAAAAACATTATATCCTTTATATTCTGTACTAATTGGTTCCACCCACTGAGGATAAAACTTCTCTAAATCGCTTTTTCTAATAAAACCATTATATCTTCTAGAGAACTCATCTATTTTGTCAGCCAAGCTTCCTCTATAGAAACTTTCACTATTGGTTCTTCCTATTTCTTCAAGAGTTGCTGCCATTTCTTCACACTTAAAAATCTCTCCAGCCCTTGGCGCTCTTCCTTTTTTTCCAAAGGTGTCAAACCAGTACTTATACTCTTCTCCCACTAAGTTCTCTTCGTACTCATCATAAGCTGTCTGCCATAATTTAGATACGGTTTTTCCCACAGCATATCCATCTCTTGCATAATTTATGGCAGGTTTTAAACATTCCAGCAAGCTTAACTTGCCATATTTTCTATTAAGCTCTGCCCATGCAGCAGGTATTCCTGGAACTGTTACAGCTCCAAATCCATACTTAGGCATGGCAGTCATCCCTTCATATTCTTTCAGTTTCATTCTCTCTGGCGCAAATCCACTGGAGTTTAACCCATAAAGCTTCTTCTCCTTCTCAATCCACACCAATGCATAAGCATCTCCACCTATTCCACATCCTGTTGGCTCAACTACTGTAAGGCAAGCTGCTGTTGCTATGGCTGCATCTACTGAATTTCCACCTTTTTTCAAAATATCTAAACCTGCCCCAGCTGCAATTGGTGTTGATGTTGCCACTGCTCCATTTTTTCCATAAACAACATTTCTTATGGAATTGTATTTATTCTTACTTGAAGTAAAGTTCATATCCTTCCTCCCCCAGATATAATATTTTCACTTTAACTATAAAATCTCTATTATTAACTAAAAAATCTTTCTTATCTTAATTCCATTAACTGAAGTATTTATTCTCCTAATTACATATATAGTATATTTTATATCATCTGACAATCAAACTATCCGAATCTATACTTAAATTCATAGTTGACAATCTTTTGTAATCAACTATAATGAAGTTGAAAGTAAATAATTGCTAGGGGTGCCTTAATTGGCTGAGAGGTTTTACCGACCCTTGTACCTGATCTGGATAATACCAGCGTAGGAAAGCTTCATCCACTTTATTTCCCATAAAAATTCTAGGGTTTTAAATTCGATTATGCATGCTATACCTACGGGTATAGCATTTTTTATTTACATTTATAAAATAAAAAATATCAATGAGTATATAATACGTAAAAAGTATATTTTGAGCAAGGTCGTTGCCTGAAATTTCATAGCGCCCACACAGTGGTTTAAAGTGGTAACGAAGGCATCTCGTTTGAGTAACGGATTTATCCGAAGTGGTAACGATGATATATCGTTGACGATATGCTTCTCAATTTTGGCGATATGAAGTGTTTCGCCGACACGTCGCTCAGGCGAAGCGAATTTTATATTTAGGGTATTTAAATAAAAAGGAGAGATAATAATGGTTATAGCAGACGTGGCAGTAATGCCTCTTAGACCTTATACAGGTGAAGATGAAATGTACAAAGTAGTAGATGCTTGCATCGAAAAAGTAAAAGAAAGTGGACTTAAGTACGAAATTGGTGCTATGAGTACTACATTTGAAGGGGAATTTGAAGAAGTATTTGATTTAATAAAAGTAATGCACAAAATACCTTTTCAACTAGGATGCGAAAGAGTAATAACAGTTGCTAGGGTTGACGAAAAAGCTGGAGGCTTAACAATTGAAGACAAACTTAGAAATCACAGATAAAATTAAAAATTATATTTATCCACTTGTAACATTTATAAGTATTATTTTAATATGGCAGTTTATTGTTGTAAGCAACCATATCCCCAAATATATAATGCCTGCACCAAGTGAGATAATAAAGGTTTTTAGCTCAGACTTTACCAATTTACAAATGCACTCTTTAATCACTTTAAAAGAGTCTGTTTTAGGATTTGTATTTTCCATATTGTTAGCATTATTAATAGGAACTATTATGGACTTTGTTCCATTTATAAAAAAATGTTTCTATCCCATAATGTTAGTATCTCAAATGATACCAACAATAACCATAGCTCCACTACTTATAATATGGTTTGGATTTGATTCACTACCAAAAATAATCATGGTAATGACTACTTGTTTCTTCCCCATATTAATAAATTTTGTGGATGGCATGGAAAACATAGATAAAGACTATATAAATTTATTCAAAACTATGGAGTCTAGTAAATTAAGCACTTTTATCCATCTAAAACTTCCCATGTCTTTGGAAAGTTTATTTACAGGATTAAAAATTTCTGCCACTTACGCATTTGTTGCAGCAACTGTTGCTGAATGGTTAGGTGGAAGCGTTGGACTTGGTGTTTATATGGTAAGAGCGAAAAGTTCTTATGCCCTAGATAAGGTATTTGCATCAACAATATTAGTAATAATATTTAGTTTAATATTTGTAATGATTATAAATATTTTAAAGAAAATAATATTAAAACATAAGTACAAAGGAGAGTAAGATGAAATTAAAAAAAAGCATATCATTAATGACATCAGCACTACTTACTATAGGTTTAGTGACTGGTTGCTCAAACAAAGGTACTGAAAAACAAGAAGGAAGTTCAGATTTAGAAAAAGTTACTGTCGTTCTAGATTGGACTCCAAATACTAACCATACAGGATTATACGTTGCCCTTGATAAAGGATACTATAAAGAACAAGGTTTAGATGTTGAAATAATTCAACCAGCTGATGGTAGTGCTACTACTATAGTTGCTACTGGTAAGGCTGATTTCGGTGTAAGTTATCAAGAAGATGTTACTTACGCGAAAACTAGTGAAGATCCACTTCCAATAAAAGCTATAGCAACAATTATCCAACATAATACTTCTGGGTTTGCTTCTCCAGCAAGTAAAAATATAAAAACTGTAAAAGATTTTGAAAACAAAACTTATGGTGGATGGGGATCAGAGTCAGAAAAAGCCACTTTAAATGCAATTATGACTAACAACAATGCTGATTTTAGCAAAATTAAAATAGTAGATATAGGAGAAGATGACTTCTTCACAGCTACTAAAGGTGACATAGATATAGCCAATATTTTCGAAGGTTGGACAGGTGTGGAAGCAAAACTTCGTGGCGAAGATATTAACTTTATAGCTACTAAAGATTTAGACAAGAGATTAGACTACTACACTCCTCTTTTAGTAACTAACGATAAAATAATAAATGATAATCCAGAGCTTGCTAAAAAGTTTTTAGCTGCAACAAGCAAAGGATATGAAGATTGTGTTAAAAATCCTGAAGAAAGTGCAAAAATATTATTAAAGCACGCTCCTGAAATAAACGAAGACTTGGCTATTGAAAGTCAAAAATATTTAGCAAGCAAATATATAGATGATGCTTCTAAATGGGGCGAAATGAAGGATAGTGTTTGGGATAACTACACTGATTTCATGAAAGAATATAAATTAATAAACAAGGATATGAAAGCAAGTGATGCATATACAAATGAATTCTTACCAAACTAATAATAAGAAGATTGTTATTAGTAATTTATCAAAAAAATACAAAGACAAACTTATTTTAAAAGATATTGATTTGCATGTTTATGAGGATGAAATAGTTTCCATCATAGGTCCTAGTGGTTGTGGTAAAAGTACTATTTTCAACATACTTTCCAACTTAACTACATGTGACTCTGGTGAGGTAGATATTAACGGTCGTTTCAGTTATATGTACCAAAAAGACCTTCTTCTTCCTTACAAAAATATAATAGACAATGTTTCTTTACCTTTAGTTTTAAAAGGTGAAAAAAAGAAAAAAAGTCGCGAAATAGTTAAGCCTTACTTTTCTACTTTTGGTCTGGAAGGCTACGAAAATAAATATCCAAATGAGCTTTCTGGTGGTATGAGACAAAGAGTTAACTTTATGAGAACTTTTGTTAATTCCAGCGATATTATGCTCCTTGATGAACCTTTTGGCGCACTGGATTCTATCACGAGGTCTTCCATGCAAAACTGGCTACTAGATATAAAAAAAGAAATTAAATCTACCATATTGCTTATTACTCATGATATTGATGAAGCAATACTTTTATCAGATAGAATTTATATTTTATCAAATAAACCTGCTGTAATTACTAAGGAAATATTTGTAGACAATAGAGTCTATAATAAAGATAACTTGGAAAATGTGGCAAAACTTAAGAAAGAAATCTTAGGTTATTTATAAATGTATATAGATTTTCACAGTCATATAGATTTCTACAAAGACCATGAATTACAAAAGGTTTATGATGATATAAATGAAAATAATATAAAAGTAATATCCTGTGCTATGGATGAAGAAAGTTATAAGAAGAATTTTGAGTTTTCCAAGTCATGTTCTAATATTATACCTACTTTTGGTATACATCCTTGGAAAATTACTGATAAAGTTCCCAACTTGGATATTTATGATGATTATATAAAAAGTAGCAAAATCATAGGCGAAGTTGGTCTAGATTTTCACTGGGTAGAAGATAAATCAACCTTTGAACTTCAGATTGAAGTTTTTAAACACTTTGTAAAAAAAGCTAAAACTTATGATAAATTTTTAAATATCCATACTAAAGGCGCAGAAAAATTAGTTTATGATATTTTAAATAAAGAAAATATGCTAGAAAAATCTATAATCCACTGGTATAGCGGTGATTTTCATACTTTAAATAAATTTATAGATAGTAATTCTTATTTTACTTTAAGTGTGGATATAAATACTTCACAAAAAAGCAAAGAAATTGCCAAACTAGTTCCTCTAGATCATATTCTAGCAGAAACAGACGGTCCTACTGCTTTAGAATGGGTTAACGGTGCTTATGGCATGCCTAGTGAGATTATTAATGTGTATAACGGCATGTGTAGTGCAAAAGATATTCAACTTGATGAATTAAAATATAATATAACTAAAACTTATAACAGTATACTCAGCAAATAATACGAATTAAAATAGCAACTATCTTAGATATTAAATATCTGAAATAGTTGCTATTTTTAACTTCTATTTTTCAAATTATTATACTAATATATAAAAAAAGAGCAAGGAATTTACCTTACTCTTCATTTTCTATTTTAATATTTGTAATGTTATTGTTCTAACTCCCCAGTTTCTGCAAGCAGATTCTGAGTTCATATATATATCTACTTTATTTCCTTTTATTCCACCACCACAATCTTCTGCAGTGAAAACTTTATCTAATTCTTTTATATAAACTTTAGTTCCATAAGGAATTACCTTTGGATCTACTGCTAATGTTCCATATTTAGCTTTCGTTCCTGTTGCTGTGTATCCACCACCTGTGTATGCGTAAGCTTTAACAGTTAATTTTTTCTTTACGTTCATTGATGATCCTGATGAACTTGATGAACTTGTTTTCTTTATATAGTCTTCATGAGACCATCCAATTTCATCACCATCAAATTGTACTTTGCGCCAATCGCCTGAAGAAGATAATACTTTTACCTTTTCTCCCTTACTAAGTTTATCTATGACTTTGTATTTTTTTGATGCTCCTGTTCTAACGTTTACACTAGATTTTACCGTAGCATTTGTAGTTGTTAAATATTTTTTACTAGACCATCCAGTCTTACTACTAGATAATTGTACTTTGTACCATCCATTTTTTGAAGATAATACTTTTACTACTTTACCTTTTTTAAGTTTATCTATTGATTTATATTTAGTTGATGCTCCTGTTCTAACATTTACACTTCCTGTTGCCATTACATAAGTAGTTGCTGCATCCACATTTATAGGCTTAGCCATACCAAACATTATTGCTAATGATGATACAAATGCCGTCGCTTTTAAACTTTTTTTAAACATACATCTTCCCCCTATATTAATTTTTTAGGACTATATTTCAAATTAAAAATTCTTTTTGTCTTTGTTTTCATTTGTAACTTTATATATGTATTATATTACATTTTTGTAACTTTTTAAAGTGTTTTACAGTAAAAAAATTACAAATCAGTTACATTTTAAATATTTTTCACTTATTTACCATAATGCAATCCAAGCATTTCCAACACTTTCATTCTCTAATCAGTTTTTCTAAAAAAAAATAATTTTTAATCATTTTGTAACCTTTTCCTAATTGTAATTTTTGATTATCTTGCATTTTTCCACAAAAAAACTAGCCCCATAAGAGACCAGTTCTCATTCATTTTTATTATATATATTTAAAATTTATTTACCAATAGTTACTAATCAATCTTTCAAAATCTTCATATCTATTTTCATTGAGCAGTAAACTTGCTAAGTTGCCTCTAATATTAAGATTGTCAAAAGCATCCATATCTAAAATATCAAAATATTCTTTAACAGCTTCATCAATTAGTCTAAAGTAAACATACATCTCTGCCAGCTCTTTTCTCATCATTATATAGGGTCTGGCATTTTGACTTAGCCATGTCTCACCGTCCATTCCTTCCAGCGCATTTTTAGGAATCATCTTTTTTGCTTCTGAAACGGATTTGTGCATAAAGTTAAGAGCTTCGTCTTTATTTTGAGCAGATTTTGCTTTATCCCTATATATTTCATAGGAATCTTTTGGTGGAAATTCTTCAGCTAATCTCCCCCAAAATTGTGTAAAGTTTTCTGATATGTCATCTACATTTCTATCATCTGTCAAATTACTCACTCCTTTATCCATTATATTTTTATATATTGTTCATATTACAAATAATTTTACTTTAATGTAATTTTTATCTTTATTTTCTAATTTAATGCACAAAAACAAAATTTTCCCTTATATTAAGTTTCTACATTGGTAAATTACCTCATCACTGTCTACAAATCATATAAAATATAAATTTATTACAATTAAAAATAGCTAGAGTTAAAATATTTTATAATTTTCACTCTAGCCATATTATCTACTTATTTAATTATTTTTCCTTACAAATTCATCAATTGCATCAGCTACTTTTTTACCATGAGCTACTGCTTCTACAACAGTCCTTGCACCTGTAACTACGTCACCAGAAGCAAATACTCCTTCTTTAGTTGTGTGCCCAATATCATCTATTACAAGTAGTCCATGTCTGTTCGTTTCCAAATTTTCTGTATTTGATACAATATTATTTTTAGGACTTTGACTAACAGCTATTATCACAGAATCAGCTTCCATTAACTTTTCTGATCCTTCTACATTAATCATCTTCTCTTTTCCATCTTCCTCAATCATTTTTGTATCAATAAATACAACACCTTCATCCACTATTTCTACAGGAGACTTAAATAATTCAAACCTTACGCCTTCTTCTTTTGCATCTTCTATCTCTGCATTTGTAGCTGTCATATGTTCAAAATCTTTTCTATATACAACAGTTACTTCTTTTGCTCCATAATACTTTGCAGTTCTTGCTGCATCCATCGCCACATTTCCAGCTCCTATAATTACTACTTTTTCTCCCAATCTAAATGATTTAGGTGACTTTAAGTAATTTATGGCATAATTAACATGTCCTAAGCTTTCTCCCTTTATCCTAAGTGGTTTTGGATTCCACACTCCTGTTCCTATAAATATAGCCTTATATCCATCTTCCATCAATTTATCAAGTGTTAAAACTGGACCAACTAAAGCATTATATCTGATTTTTATATCTAAGTCTAAAAGCCTTTCTTCTATATTATCTAGAACTTCCCTTGATAATCTAAAATCAGGTATACCATATCTAAGTACCCCACCTATTTCTGAATTTTTCTCAAATATTGTGATTTTGTATCCTCTTTTGGCTAAAATAAATGCTAGTGTAATTCCTGCAGGTCCTGAACCAACTATCGCTATTCTATCTTCTAGTTTTTTCTCTTGTTTAAACTTTGCATTTTTTAAATATTCACTAGATATATGAGTTTCTAGTTCATGAAACTTTATCGGCTTATCTTTTATTCCTTTAATACAATGTCCTAAGCACTGATTTTCGTGAGGACATATCACTCCACATACTGCTGATAATGGATTATTATTAAATAAAATCTCTCCAGCTTCTTCTATCTTACCAGTCTTATAAAGTTCAATTATCTTTGGGATTGGTGTCTCTATTGGACAGTTTGCCTTACATCTTGGCTTTTTACAAAGAAGGCATCTGTTGACTTCCTCTTGTAGCTTATTTATGTCTATATTTCTCATAACTACCCTCCTGATGAATTTTAATATGTAAATTTCTACTTATTTTATTTTACTTATATTTTTTTTATTTTGCAAAAAAAAATAACTAATAAACATCTTCTTATCTGCATAAATATTAAAATACCCATAATATTTTACTAAAACACTCATGTACAATAAAAAGCTACTCAGAGAAAATCTCTGGGTAGCTTTTTTAATTACAAAACTTTAAATTTATAAACATATTTATTTTAATCAAATTAATTGTCTAGATCAAATTTTATAATAACTGATCTAGTCCTTGTTTTAAGTCTCCTATAATATCTTCCACATCTTCCAATCCAACAGAGATTCTAACTAGCCCATCACTTATTCCTGCTGCTTCTCTTTCTTCCTTAGAATATGGTGAGTGTGTCATGGAGGCTGCATGCTCTACTAGAGTTTCTGCATCTCCCAAACTTACTGCTAATATGCATAGATGAAGACTATTCATTAATTTCTTACCTGCTTCTACTCCACCTTTTACTTCAAATGCCATTATTCCACCGAACTGACTCATTTGTTTTGCTGCCAATTCATGTCCTTCAAAACTTTCCAATCCTGGATAATAAACTTTTTCTACTGCAGGGTGTGATTCTAAGAACTTTGCAACTGCCATAGCATTAGCACAGTGTTTATCCATTCTTATTTGAAGTGTTTTCATACCTCTTATCATTAAAAATGCATCATTAGGGCTTAATACACTTCCTGTCATATCTTTTATACCAAACATCTTAACTTGAGTAATATAATCTTCTCTTCCCACAACTATGCCTGCTATAACATCACCATGCCCATTTATATATTTTGTTGCAGAATGAACTACTATATCTGCTCCTAGTTCAAGTGGTCTTTGCAAATAAGGTGAACAGAAAGTGTTATCAACCATAACTTGACATCCTTCTACCTCATGAGCAATCTTACTTACTGCTTCTATATCTGTAATCAACATAGTTGGATTTGCTGGAGTTTCTAGATAAACTACTTTTGTATTTTCTCTCATTGCCTTTCTAACATTTTCTGGATCAGTAACGTCTACAAAATCAACTTCTACTCCATATCTTGTTAGTCCATGATTAAGTAATGCAAAAGTACATCCATATAAAGTTTTTGATGCTACAACATGATCTCCCGCCTTTAAAAGTGTCCAAAGAGCCGAAGATATAGCCCCCATACCTGAGGACATGGCTGCAGCTGCTTCCCCACCTTCTAGTATTGCAATTTTATCTTCTAATACTTTTGTTGTTGGGTTTCCTAGTCTCGAATAGATATACCCTCCTTCTTCTCCTGCAAATCTTCTTCCACCTTGTTCAGCTGAGTCAAAATAGAATGTTGATGTTTGATAGATTGGAGTTGCTAATGTTCCCGGTGTGTTTTCTGTAGTTCCTGCATGAATTGCCTTAGTTGCAAATCCCATTTTCTTTAACGAATCATTGTTCATAAACAAGTACCCCCTAATTTTTTAATAAAAATTTTATGTTAAAATTAATTATTATGTACTTACTTTAATTATATTTCTTTAAACATTTTCATACAACTGAATCTTAATAATTTTGCTATTTTATTAACATGTATTAATGCTTTTTTCATACAATCATAAAAAATTAGCGCTAGCTTATATAAATATAAGTTAACGCTAATCCTTACTTATTTATCTCTTAACTTTAATTGTGAATTGAATTAAATTAGCATTCATCACCAAGTAAGCCGCCACAGCTAACTGTTATTAATAGTAATATTAAGAATGGTATCCAAGCACAGATATCTATGTCTACCCAACTTTCACCAAATGCTAAGAATAAGAAGAATAGTACTATTATCCACCATCCTCCAAACATTCCTTCATCACATCCACAGCCACCAAATAGTCTATCTAACATTATTTTGTCCCCCTACTTATTATGATTTATTACTTGATTAGTCTAGAAGCAGTCTCCACAGCTGCAAAGTATTAATAGTATAATTAAGAATGGTATCCAAGCCATTATGTCTATGTCTACCCAGCTTTCACCAAATGCTAAGAATAAGAAGAATAATACTATTATCCACCAAGCTCCTGCTCCAAAGAATCCTTCATCCCCAAATAATCTGTCTAACATTGTTGTATACCTCCTGTTGATATATATATTTTTTTAATTTTAATTTCTTGAGCTCTCGCTCTTAACATATAATATGCAAATCTTATTATTTGTGATAATAATTTTTGCGTTAGTATTAAATAAAAATTTTCATCATTTTGTTAACATTTTTAATTTATAGGTGAGCTACTGCCAAAGATCACATAATCTCCATGCAGTAGCCACCTTAAACCAGGTATTACTTTTGCTCCTTATTTAGCAATTATAATTGTAGTCCATATTATTTTCCATACAGTCACAATCATTATCAGAAGCACTACAAGAGCAAACAATTAGTAGTAAAATTAAGAAAGGAATCCAGTCTGTAATGCAAATATCAGCCCAGCATTCTTGAAAAGCTAAAAATAAAAAGAACAGGACTATTATCCACCAGCCTGTGCCTCCCAAACCATCAAATATTCTAGTCAAACTACTATTCATGTAATTACCTCCCTTTAGCATAAAAGAGATTACCTAGTTTATGTAAATACTGTCGATGATAACTGGCAAAACTCTTCTATTATATAATATGATTAAAAAATAAAAGTGTTCCCTATAATCTCAATAAAGTTAAAATTACCTTTAAATTTCCATATGAAATAGTTTATATATATGGTAAAATACTTAAAATATAATAATTAATGGAGGGATTAATATACTTACACTA
>NZ_JANKBY010000019.1:0-25309 GCF_024621905.1 Terrisporobacter muris | reverse complement strand
ATTAATATTTTTATCCTAATGTATAAATTTTTTTAGTTTATTAGTGCTATATTTTTCATTATATATCTTTAAAAGAAAATATCAATAATTCTTCATAAGGTATGGCTTTTTATGCATAAGTTACACTTTAGACAATGAATAAGTACTTCAAATCCCTCTTTTTCTTATTAAATATTTATCTAGATCATATCTTTATTTTATAATATACACCAGTACAGCATGTACACCAACTTTGCAAAAGTATATATATTCAATAAAATACAACAGTTACATTAGTTTTATTAATTTATGATATACTTGGTGTACTAATACTCCGAACTCCTTGGTATTACACATATTTACTACGGTACATCAAGTTGATTTTTCCTGTACCTATGGTGTTTATATGATGTATTTTTCCAACTTCAAAACACCTATAATCTTCTTACACGAAAAAAGTACATCATTTGATGTACTCGTACACTATTCAAGCATCAGGTTTTCTGGCGGCATAATATATCCTCGCTTATTGCCTTTCTTTTGATATATTGCTCCATAACTTTCTAAAGTTGCCCTTAGCCCCTTTGTTGATTTTATATACAGTTTATTAATTATATCTTTTGAAGACATCCATTTCCACATACCTTTTCCAGCTTCCCAAACAAACAACTTATCAATTTCAATCTCTAATTGACCCATAACTTTAAAATTATTATTACTTCTATTTAACATATTCATTTCACTTTGATTGAGATAAATAGTCTCTACTCCCTTCTCTCTGATATGCATAACCTCTCCCCAAAGCTGATATATATCAATCTTATCAACAAGCTCAAAATCTATTTTCTCCACAGGAATTACCCAATACCTTCGATTCCCACTCTCGTCCTTTAAAAATTCTTCATTATTAACAGTTGCATAAAATGATGTCTTACGCGGATATTTAATAGGTACTAATCCATAAGGTTTTCTAAATTCATCTGTCTGCTCTGTGATAAAAGCTTTTAATTTTGCCAAATTCCTCTTAAATGTTGAATCTAGTTCTCCTAACTCACATACCCAGTATTTTATACATTGATAAACTTTATCTTTATCACTAGGGTCTAGCTCCAATCCTGTCTTCACATACATAGGTACTATCTTTCTTATTAATCTGGTCTTTCCTATTCCCTGCTTGCCCTGCATGGTTAATACACCTTCTGTATTACCTTTCCCATCATTAAATGCTATAGAGGCTGTATTTAGTAACCACTTTCTGATTAAGATTTTTTTCAAATCTTCATCAAAAGAACTATTTGTAATAATAGCATTACATAACATTTGAATATATTTATCATCATTATCATAGGTTTCATAGCAGTATTCTAAAAAGTTTGTAACAGGATTAGTAGGATTGTTATTGGCTATTTTATTTATAAAATTATTTATCATATTTAAATTAAGTGGAAATCCATACTTGTTAGATAGTGAGTGTATGGAAATTAACTGACTTTCAAGTGTACTACCTTCTACTCCAGTAATTTCAATGTCCTTAGCAATTTCATTGTACATTACACTTATATTATTTATTTCTAGTATCTCATTTAAATTCTCCCATATCCTTAGAGGTTTGTTCTTATCATCTGTATATGGAAATTTAATATAGTAGCTTTGTTTATTCTCTCTATCTTTTTTACATTCATGTCTAAATGCTGAATCTAAGTCATGATTTTCTAAAGATTCTTTTATTTTTTCTTCGTAATATTGATTTAAATTTGCTTTATTTACAGTATTAATTTTATTAAAATTACTCTTTGGTAAATTTAACTGTTTGTTTAATATCAAATATGCTTTTTCTAAAGCAGGTATAAATCCTATACCTTCTACCTTTTTTATAAATTCAATTATGTCTCCACTCTCTTCACAGCCAAAACACTTATAAAAAGCTCCCTGACCCTTATCTACAATTTTAAAACTAGGTGTACTATCATTGTGGAAGGGACATTTCATAGTTTTATTTTTTAATTGATTAGGATAATAGTAGTTTATTACTATTTCTAAATCTTGAATACTTCTTATATCATTTATTAATTGTGAATACATAATCTCCCTCCCCTTAATTTATAATAATAAGTATTTTACTTCTAAATCTAGAGCCTGGGCTATTTTATAAATAGTTTCCGCTCTGCTACTACCCATTTGGTTTAGTAATCTTGATATAGTTGATTTAGATATTTGGCTTTCTTTTGATAAACGGCTTATTGAGTATCCTTTTTGTATCATTTGTAATTTTATTAGTTCTATTTTAAGTTTATAATTCATCATTACCTCCTATTTTGTTTTATAAGATAATAATACTAAAAAAGTTTTGTCTATAGTAGTAAAATATGTATACAACATTTGTCTTAAACTTTTGTCTAAGTTTCTTGCACTAAAACTACCATGTTTACATCTTTATACTCATACCACTTGTTGGACCAAATAATATCCCTTTCTATATTTAAAATTTCTACTTCCTTTGTAAGTGTTTACTTGATTTAATGTCAATATACCAGCCTTTGTGAACATGGCATTATCCATGAGGTTTTCTGCATCAAAATATTATTTTCTTATATAAAAAAGTAGTTACCACATTTTTTATGGTAACTACTTTCATAACGACTTATTTTATAACAAATAAATCAAAACAATCTTATCTTAATTCTGGCCAATATCCTTTATTAACTTCTATCATATCATCTAATATTTGTTTAGCAACATTCATACTTGGAACAGTTTTATTTAATGTGAATGCTTGTAGTGCTTTTTCATAGCTATTTTCTATGCAAGCTTCTACAATTAATTTTTCACTGTTAACTTGTTGCATCATTAATCCTTGTTGGAATAGAGGAATTGGATCCATTGCTATAACTTCTGGTCCATTTTTTCCTATGTATGCTGGAACTTCAACCATTGCATCGTATGGCATATTTGGAATAGCTCCACGGTTTTCAGTTATAACTAAGAAACGAGCATGTGTATCATTTTTAATAGCTACTGCTAAATCACTTATCCAATCTCCATGTGATCCAGCGTAGAATGTTTTTTCATCAATTTCTCCAGTTTCTAAGTATTTATTTACACCTTCAAATAAATCTTTTTCACGACTTTCCATAACTTCATTTGCACGAGTACGCTCTGGATTTGCATGTTCAACAGTTTCTTTACTTAAAAGATAGTATGTTAAATAAGTATTTGGTAAATACTCTGGGAAACTTTCTAACATTGTATGAACTGATGACCATACGTGATTCCAGCTACTTACAGCATGACGATTTCCTACGCTTTGAGCTTTCTTTATTCTTTCAATATAAGATTGTGGTAATAGTATTTTATTTTCTTTTATATATTCTTTGATTTCTGCTAATAAATCTCTACCTTTATAATCTATTGATGTAAACCAACCAAAGTGATTTAAACCAAAGTAATCATAACGTATATTATTAACATCTTTAATATTTAAAGATTCAGCTATCATATCTATAATAGCTATTGGCATGTCACATATATTTATAATTCTTGCATTTGGTCTTAACTTACGACACGCCTCTGAAACTATAGCTGCAGGATTAGAATAGTTTAGTATCCAATGATCTTTCTTAGCATACTTTTCTACATCATCAATAACTTTTATCATTGGATTTATTGTACGTAATCCGTATGCCATTCCTCCACAACCACAAGTTTCTTGACCTACACAACCATATTTTAATGGTATTTTTTCATCTTGCTCACGCATTTCATATTTTCCTACACGCATTTGAGCAAATATAAATGTTGCATCTGTATAAGCTTCTTTTTCATCATTAGTTACAGTTAACTTAACATCTGTTTTAACATCTTCTCTTAATATCCACTCAACAACAACAGCTACCTTATCTTGGCGCTCTTTATCAATATCAAATAATCTAATTTCATCAAGATCTAACTCTTTCGCTCTTTGTGCAATTGACTTAACAATACCTGGAGTAAATGTACTCCCCCCACCAACAACTGTAATAATCATAATTTTATTCCTCCTATATAATATTTATCTATAGTTTAATATTTATATCTAGCACGCTTCTAAATAACTTTCCACTGCACGTCTTACATCTGGAACATGAAGTCCAAAAATTATTTGTATATCTTTCCCTTTTCTAACAATTCCACTATTAGGTGTTAAATTAATCATATCTTCATTGATTTTATTTTCATCTTTAACATTAACACGTAATCTCGTTATACAATTTTCCACTGTGTTAATATTTTCTTTTCCACCTAGACCCTCTATTATATTTACAATATCTGTATCAAAATTAATTGTTTTTGCTGGCTCTTTATCTTTGCTAGTTTCTTCATCTTCACGACCTGGCGTTTTAAGATTAAATTTCTTAATTAAGAAACTAAATACTACAAAGTATACAAGTATTTGAACAATACCTAATATAATCATCACTGGCCAATGTGTTTTTTCTACACCTACTGTGACATTCATTATAAGTGATGCTAATAAATTTCCTCCACAAAATGCTGTGACATCAAATATTTTTAATAAAGCTATGAAAAGACCTGCTATTGCTGCATGCACAACAAATAATAACGGTGCAACAAATGCAAACATAAAATCTAAAGGTTCTGTTACTGATGCTAGTATAGCTGTAACTACCAATGGAATAACCGTAGCTTTAACTTTTTTCTTATTATGCTTATATGCAGTATGTATAAAGGCCATTCCTATACCAATATAACCAAACATTTTTGTAAATCCAGTGGCCATGTAGTAAATACTATCTGAAAAACGCTCTACTGGTAAACCTATTTCTGTCATAACTATTGCATAAGCTCCTGCAACAGTATCTGTACCAACTTGAAGTACTCCACCTAAGTCAGAAAATTGGAATGGTGTATAAATTAAGTGGTGAAGACCTGTTGGTACTAATATTCTCTCTAAGAATCCATATAAGAATAAACCAAATGTACCTGTATTTTTTATTACATTTGCAATAGATGCTATTCCTTGTTGAGCTAATGGCCATACCAAGTTGCTCACAACTCCAAATATAATAGAAACAAAGAACATACATATAAAGCTAAAGTTCGCTCCAGAATATATTTGTAACGCTCCTTTAAAACGCTTTTCGCTTGTGCGGTTAAATACATATCCAGTTATACATCCTAAAATAATTCCACCAAATACACTTGTATCAACAATTTGAATACCTAAAATACTAGCTTGTCCAGTTCCAGTTAATCCTAACATGTCACTTCCTGTAGCAAGCTGATCTAGTGATGTTAACATAGTATTTGACGCTGTAAGATACATTATATAACTCATGAATCCTATTAATGCTGCTTTATGCTTCTCTTTTTTCGCTATTGCAGCAGGAATACCAATGGCAAAAATAACTGCAAGATTATTAATAATAACCATCACACAGTTATATATTAATTTTCCAAATATTTGTATTGGTTCCCATTGTAAAAATGGAATCATACCAGTTATCATATCATTTGTAAGTAATACCCCTATTACCATTAATATACCTGCACTTGATAAGTACATTAATGGTTGAACCATTGTTTTTGCGAATACCTCTAATCCTCCAAATATCTTTTCTTTCACTACTATACCTCCTCCTAAAATTAAATATAATTTTTATATTATTGGATTTGTGTATCTGATAAAAAAAAGACCCAAAAAATACATATACACATATATGTCATTTTTCTGGGTCTTGCCTGCATTACCAGTCACAATCCATTTTATTCTTATAAAATTTTTGTTAAATGTAATAATAAATAGACTTTTTCACTTTTATCTAATTTATATTTAAATTCTTTTTCAATATATTTATCTAGTTTTTGTAAATACTCTTCATTTTTATAATTATTTCCTATCAAATAATCATACATTTCTATCATCTTATCATCTTGTAAAGCTTCTTTTTTGAAAATTCTTTGTGCCAGAAACTTTAAATGAGTCATAAAACGTAATGTAGTTAAATTTGATTCATCTAATTCTATTCCATAACACTCTTTTATTAGATCAATACTACCTTTTACAAATTTTAAAGTATCATATGCTAAATTATCGTTTGATTGCATATTAACAAAATGTAGAGCAATATAACCTGCTTCATCTCCAGGCAAGCGGATATGACATATTTCCTGTATAATGTCTAAAGCTTTTAATCCTAATTCAAATTCTTTTGAGTACATCATCTTTATGTCAGAAAGCATTAAGTTAGGTAAAAATATGCCATTCTTTGTTCTCTCAATTGCAAAGCTAATATGCTCAATTAAAGATAATATACCTTTATTGCTAAACTTACCTTCACTCCCTGGAATAAGACCTACAATTTTTTCTGATGCCTCCATAACATCTGAATCAACATTCTTCAACATCTCTAAAAATTTTGTCTGCATATCATCTTGAACATAGTAAATTTTTTCTATCTTTTCTTCACTAACTTTATCACCTGGACGTTTATTAAAACCTATCCCTAATCCGATTAAAATAGCATCTTTTCCATCATGAGTTACTGTTGATAATGCATTATTGTTAAAGATCTTTACTGCTATCATATTAAACTCATTCCTCCCTAAGTTATTTCAAAACTTCAATAACAGTGTCTTGTCCTGCGATTACTTCACCCTCTGCGATACAATTTATATTTGAAAATTCACTATGGTTTAATACAATCATCATAGTTGTACTATCTATTCCTTTAGAAATTATTTTTTCTCTATCAAAACTTATTATTGGGTCTCCTTGCTTCACAATACTTCCTTGAGACACTTCATTTTTAAATCCATCTCCATTTAAACTAACTGTATCTATACCTATATGGACCAATATCTCAACTCCATCATCCGATACAATCCCAAATGCATGCTTTGATTCTGGAAGTACTGTTATTTTACCATTGCAAGGAGCTACTACAATATTGCTATTAGGAATAATTGCTACTCCATCTCCCATTAGTTTTTGTGAAAATGTAGCATCATTAACTTTCTCAATATTAATACTTTTTCCACTTACAGCTGCACAAATTTTATAATTTTTATTTTTCTTAAAAAAACTTAACACAATATTTCCTCCTTATTGATACAAGGATCTCCTTATCAATACAAAAAGGCATGAATCCTTAGAATAAAATAATACTCAAGAACTCATGCCTAATTTAATAGTTACACGTTTTCAATTATAAATACATTATAAAACGTTTTCAATTTTTTTTCAATATTTTTTTCTATTTTTGTATATTTTTGACTACATGTGCCGAATTTCAATTATAGAATTAATATAATTTTTAAAATTGCTTACTTCTATATTGAATCTCTCTCTGTTTAATAATTAGTATTTTATAAAAATTTAAAAATAAGGGGCCTCTTTAAATCTACAGCTTTTTTAGGACATAATTCATGACAACAAAAACATCTTATGCAATTATCTAAATTTATATTAGGACCATTTTCCTTCATATCTATAACCTTAGGAGGACAAACCCTACTACAAACTCCACAGTTTACGCATTTTCTATAATTTATTACTGGTTTACCTGCTAGTTTTTTATTTATAAAAATTTCTAAACTTCTAGGCACTTTCCCTCTTAGGAAACTAATACTTTTATTTGAAGGTATTTTAAAATCTTTAATTACTTTATCTTCAACTTTTTCTCCTAGCACGCAAATATCAGAAAAGTCTTTTTGAATTAAACTTCTTTCAACACATCTCTGTACTGTAGGAACTTTAATTGGTTCTAAATTTATAAGTTTACAGGCAACAACATCTATAGCATAGGGGCTAGAAGATGCTAATAATATACCTATTTTTCTAGGTACTCCTGCCGTTGGTCCTTCTCCTTCCATCCCCACTACACCATCCATTATAGTAAGAGTTGGTGATACAAAATCACATATATCAACTAAGGCTTCTGTAAAGTCCTTAACTTCTGGCATTTTAAAATGATATTCAGCTTTTTTTACCCCAGGAATTACCCCAAATAAATTTTTAACCCCTCCTGTAAAAGTTGCCATTGCATGTGTTTTTAATTTGCAAATATTTATAACATGATCTACTTCCACAATGGGTTTTATCACTGTCATATATTTCAGTATCTTACCCTTTGGATTTTCCACTTTCACCTCTGATATATCATAGTTTAGTTCCATACTAAGTTCTTCACATAATTTTTCTATTCCACAAGTTTTGTACACACCTTTTAGAGATGCTTTTGTATAAGGCCCTCCAGGGCTATCTCCAACTATTACTTTACATCCTAACTCTAAAAGTTGCTCTGCTATTACTTTTAAAATCATAGGGTGAGTAGTTGCCATTTCCTTGGGCAATTTTTTAGCGACAAGGTTCAACTTTATAAACACAGTGCTATTTTTCTTTATGTATTTTTCAATTCCTCCCAAATCATGTAGCAATTTTTCCACTTGTATTTTTACTTCTTCATATTCATAACTATCACAACTTCTTAGTGATACTTCTTTCATTTTTAATCTCCTTTTATAATATAATCCCATTGTTATGCATTAGTTTAATTATAGCATTGTGTAATTTACATATATCTTTATATATTCTAATTATATTTTAAATCATAAAATATTGATTAAAAATTATCTTATTCAAAAATTTATCAACAAAAAAGGACATAATCTAAAGTTATGACCTTTTTTACAAATTATATTAATATTTTATTTTGTAGTTACTTTTCTCTATCACATTAACTTTTTTCTTAGTTTGTATATAATCAATTATCACTTCACTTATATCTAAGTTAATTTCTTTTACAACTTCTGCACCTTCATAACTTGGATATATTGCTGTGTTTGTAGCACGATAATTATTCATTACTATAGTGTAGTATTTCTCTAAATCAATATCTACATTATCTTTTTTTATAGACACAACTCTATTTCCAAATTCTCTATTTAAATCTATCTCATAGGTCATTCCACCAAAAGTATCGTAATTATAATGTTGTACTTTAGGTTTTAAAAATGAAACATTTACTTTTACTTCTCCATTTTCAACTACAAAATAAGTAGCACTCTTTTCCATAGCCTCTTTGATTTTTTTTCCCTTTACTTTAAGAACCTTTAAAGTATTTGGATAAGGATAATTAATTAACACATCTCTAATTGATACAATTTTTTTAAATCCAATTGTACTATCAAATATAGATAGTTCCGAGAAATCAGCTCCTGATTTCTCAAGTTGAACTTGGTGCAAAAAGTTTATAAATGGATGACCTTTAAGTCTTATTTCAAATAAATCATCTACTAATATATCCTTGTCAAATTCACCTATTTCTTGATCTAGATAAACTTGCAATTTACCTTCTTCTTCCTCAAATATATTTAAAAGATTTTTATCTATTTCTATTTTTAAATCCTTAACTTCAACCAATTTATATTCTATTTTTTTACTTTCAGTATCTATTACTATCTTTGTGAAGTTTTGTCCATTATTTAAAGGCTGTGAGCAAATTACATTATTTATTTTTGTTATAAATGATCGATGTTGATGTCCACTTAAAATCATATCTATGGAATCAAACTTCTCTAGAAGTTCACTTCCTTGATTTTCTTTTGTTAGTGCCTCTGTTGGTGTCATATTATCTTCTATACTTTTTTCAAATCCACCATGATAACAAACTATTATGAAATCACAATTTGCTTTTAGCTCTTGCTCATATTTTCCATATGCTTCTACTGGATCATTAAACGTTAAATCTTTTATATTGCACTCTTGCTCCCAATTAGGTATAAAACCAGTTGTTAGCCCCATGCATCCAACTTTAAATCCATTGTAATCAAATATTTTATATGGTTTTGTTTCAAATGCTAAACCTTCTATATTTGCATTTATAACTTTATCACTTACAGGTGCATATGATTTATTTAAATAATCTAAACCATAGTTAAATTCATGGTTACCTAATACATAAATATCATATTTTATATTTTCCATTCCTTCAATAATAGGATTTTTCTTTACAGCATGTTTATATAAATAATGAGTAAGAGCAGAGCCTTGAACTAAGTCACCACAATCTATTTTTAAAGATGCATCATAGTTTACTTCATCTTCTTTTATATAGCTTCCTATTTTTAAAATTCCAAGAGGCTGTTCTTTTACGTAATTTGTAGGGTATACATACCCATGTAAATCACTAGTTTGATAAATAACAAGTCTCATATTCTATTCCCAAATTCCCATTAAAGTTGATTTAAATTCTTCTAATTTTGTTTTAATATCCACATTAGTATTTGCTAATATTGACTCTAGTACTGTATTAGATTCACGGAATGCACTATCCATACCTTTTACAACTGGGTTTGTAAATAAATTCTTAGTTGCATCTGCTAATATAGGTGCTATTAATGTTCCTGAATTTTTATATTCATCTGATTCTATAGCACTTTTTCTAACAGGTATATATCCAGTTGCTTTTGCCCACTCTATTTGATTTTCTTTTGTTGTTAAGAATTGTAGAAGTTTATATGCTGCTGTTTTTTGTTCTGCTGTAGCACTAGAAAATACAAATAAGTCTGTACCTTGTTGCATAACATATTTTGCTGGATATGGTGCAGCACCTATCTCAAATTTATCCCCAACACCTTGTTTAACAAAAGCTTCACCTGCATTTGAACCTACATATAAAGCTATAGTTTCATTTCCAAAAGGACCTGATAAATATTTATCTGTTCCTGCAATTCTAAAATATCCATCCTTTACACCATCTAGATAGTAATTTACAGCTTTTTTAGATGCTTCACTAGTCGGATCTAATTTAGAATCAAATGTTACATCTTCATTTTTTAAATAAGTTGTATAGTAGTTACTTAATGAATCAAATCCACCACCAACAATATTTGCTTTTTCTTTCACTTCTTTAGAAGCTTTAGCAAATTCCTCATATGTTGTTGGAACTGCTATGTTATGCTTATCTAATAAAGTTTTGTTATACCATAAAACTTCTGTTGATTTATTAAATGGCATTCCATAGATTTTACCATCTATTGTAGATGCTTGTCTAAACCCTTCTAATATATCATCATAATTATCAAATTTAAGTGTTTTATTTTCTATATATGGTTTTAAATCTACTACTAAATTTTCATCCATAGCATTTAAAAGCCAGTCTGGATAAGCTTGTGTAATAGTTGGCAAATCTTTTGGACTTGCAGTTGTTGCAGTTATTTTTTGTTGCAAGTCTGGATAGCTAGATTGATTTTGTAGAGTTACTGTAATATTAGAATTTTCTTTTGTAAATTTATCAACTAATTTTTTTAAAGCTGTTTCTTGTTCTCCATTCATAGCATGCCAAAAAGTTATTTCTACAGGATTTTTTAGTTCTGTAACTATTTCTTCAGTAGTTTGCTCAGTTTGTTTTTTATTTGAACATCCTACTAGTAATATTACTGATAGTGCTATTGATACTAAAGTTTTAAATTTCATTACCCTTGTGCCTCCTTTAAATAGTCTGTTTTTTCTTAGGTAATAATCTTTCTCCATGCTCATTATAAAGCTTCTCTGGTTTATATGAGTGGATTGGTACTAATAACTTAGGTTTAATTAAGTTTATTATCTTTATCAAATCCTTAGGATGAGCATGTCCACTACATGATGCTATTACAAATTCAATATTTTTTTCTTTGAATCTTTCAACAAACGGTTCATAACTAGGGTCAAAAGGTCCTAATGGTGTTGCATTAGAGTGGATATATACTCCATTCTGTTTTAACTTATCAAATTGATTAAGAGCAAGTATATCTAATTGCCACATATATTTACTCTCGTCTTCTAAAAGATCTTCAAATTTAATTTCGTATTTAGGATTTAATCCATAGTCCTTATCATCTAGTTTGTAGTAATAAGATTCATATCCACTAGCTTCTTTTAGCACATATGAATAATATGCATCCAAAACAACCTTTCTTGAATTTGTTTTTATTATATTTAAGATTCTTTCTATATTTGAAATATAATAATTAAAAGTTATCTGTTTATTAGTGTTGCTATTTACTACTTCATTTATTCTTTTTATTAATTCATTTTCATTACATATTTCATCATCTTCATCTTCAAAATCTTTAAATGAAACTGTAACTCCTTCAATTAAAAGCACATCACAGTTTTCACTTTCTTTACAAAACTGAAGTGTATCTTTTTCTCTATATCCATGTAACCTTATATCTCCTGTATAAGAAATTACTAAATCTGGTGTCTTTATTAATAGTCCACAAGCACCATATGCATCATGATCCACAGGCATTACTTTTACTTTAATTTTGCCTACTTCTATTTCTTCATTTTCTTTTACTCCTATCATATGACGAGTGTTATTGTCTTTCTTTTTATCAAAAGGAAATAAAAAATCATTATTTATATTTAAAGTATTGAGCAAAGATTTTGTTCCTTCTAATGTATATAAAGGTATCTCAGGATTTAAATAATTAATAATTTTTGAATGATCTAGATGCATATGAGATAAAAATACTGCTGTATTTTTAAACTTTTCTTCTCTTGATTCATATCCTTTTAATAAAATTTCTGGGTCAAATATATTGTCTATATATGGAACTAACTTTTCATCTAATAGTTCTTGCAAGTTTGATGGCTGAAACTCAGCACTTGGATTGTATTCACTCCCAAAATCAAAAAATATATGACTGTCTTCATATACTATTTCTATAATAGTTCCACCAATAGTTAATATTCCATTGTGAAATGTTATTTTTGTTTTTTTATCCTTTAATACCACTGCTAGCAACTCCTTTAATTATTTCTTTTCTAAATATTAAATATATGATTAGTATTGGTACGATGGCTATTGTTGATGCTGCCATTTGTAGTTGCACGTTGGTTCCACTTTCTGTTGCAAATGCACTAAGTCCATTACTAAGTAGTCTCATCTCTTTGCTATTAGTAACTAATATTGGCCATAAAAATGAATTCCATCCACCTATAAAACTTAGTATTCCCATAGTAAATAATGATGGTTTTATTAATGGAACTAGTATTCTTGTGATAAATTCCAAATCACCACATCCATCTACTTTTGCTGCCTTATAATAAGATATTGGAATACTAGATATATATCCTCTTAAGTAGAATATATAAAATACACTTGCAAGAGATGGTACTATTAAAGCTGTATAAGTGTCTAATAGTCCCATTTGTGCTATAGTCTGATAATTAGTAAATACTGTAACTTCATAAGGAATCATTAATAAAGTAACCATTACTGCTGATAATATATTTTTAAATCTAAACTCTAATTTAACTAAGGCAAAGGCCGCTAAAACAGAAGTCACTAAAGTTCCTAGTGTCGATAATCCTGACACAAAAATTGTATTGAAGAAGTATCTAACAAAAGGAGCTTGCTTCATTGCTTCTGAGAAGTTTTGCCAATTAAGAGACTTTGGAATAAGCGTTGGTGGTATACTAGTGGCCTCTTGAAAAGTCATTAAGCTCGATAAAATCATATATACAAATGGAAATAATGTTATTACAGCCATTATAAAAATAAATACTTTTGCTAACGCCGAATTAAATTGTTTCATATTCTCACCTACTTAGATAATTTTTTCATTACATAATTTTGTATTAAGGTAAATAGCAATATAAGCAAGAATAATATAACTGCTGCAGCCATTCCTTGACCATAACGATATTCCACATAGAATTTATTAAAAATATAAAATACTGCTGTAGTAGCACTATCTGCTATACCTGCTTTTCCATTGAATATGGCAAATACCTGAGAATATACCTTAAATGCATTTATAAAGTTAACCATTAATAAAAATGTAAGTATAGGTATCATCTGAGGTAGTGTTATTCTAAAAAACTGTTCTGACTTAGTAGCTCCAAACATATCAGCAACTTTATAGTAATTTTTATCAACATTTCTTAGTCCAGAAAGAAGTATTATTATGTTGAATGCCAAACCTTGCCAAATACCAAAAATAATTAGTGTTAACATGCTCATTTTAGGATCATCTAGAAAGTTAATTGGCCCTACATTTATAAAGCCTAATATATAGTTCACAAAACCATAATCTTTGTTTAATAAGAACCTAAATACTATACCTACAGCTATAATACTTGTTAAGTAAGGTATAAAGAATATGGTTTCAAAAATATCTTTGTATTTAATTTTTTCAATTATTGTAAGAGCTATTGCCATGGCGATAATTACACCAACTGGTACAACAATAAATGAGTATAGTGTAGTATTAATTATTGCCTTATGAAATTTGGGGTCTGCTAATACAACTTGATAATTTTTTATACCATTGAAGACTAAATTATTTAAAGTTCCCTTTTCAAAAGAAATAATAAAAGTCTTAATCAGTGGATACACGTGAAATATGACTATTATAATTAAAGCTGGCAATAAATATAACCATGCTTGTGGTGCATTCTCAGCACTATACTTCATCTTTTTCATTAGTAAACCCTCTTTCCATCTTCTTGAAATATATAAATACTGTCATAGTCTATATCAAATCCAACTTCATCTCCTTCTTTCACATGCTCACAAATGTCTGTAATTGATTTTGAATTTTTGTTATTAATCTTAAAATTTAAAATGCAGTCTTTTCCTATTAACTCTACAGATTCTACTTTTGTTTTAAATAGTGGATTTTTACTTAACATAAAATATTCTGCTCGTATACCTACTACATATTTTTCTTCAGTAAATTCTTGTTTTATTCTATCTTTCTTAAGTAAATTAGTATCAATAGAAAAATCCTCTCCAACTAAAACATTCCCTTCTTTATTCATCTCAAAAATATTTATAATTGGATTCCCCATAAATTTTGCCACAAATAAATTTGCTGGCTCTAAATATAGATTCTGAGGTATATCAAATTGTTGGACTACACCTTGGTTCATCAATACGATTCTATCGCTTATAGATAAAGCCTCCTCTTGATCATGAGTTACAAAAATAGTAGTAATTCCTATTTCCTTTACTAATCGTCTAATTTCTTCTCTGATTTTTAGTCTAAGTCTAGCATCTAGGTTACTTAAAGGCTCATCAAGAAGTAAAATCTTAGGACTTTGAACTAAGGCTCTTGTAATGGCAACACGCTGTTGTTGACCTCCAGACATTTCTCCTGGCTTTTTATTGGCCAATTCTTCTATACTAGTTATTTTCATGTATTCCTGAGCTATTTTCATGGCTTCTTCTTTTGACTTTTTTTTCTTTCCCACTGTTAAGGGAAACATGACATTTTCCAAAACTGTCATGTGAGGATATAAGGCATAATTTTGAAATACCAAACCTATATTACGGTCTTTAGGGTGCTTATTTATAACTGATTCATTATTAAATCTAATATCACCACTAGTAGGATCTAATAATCCTGATAATAAATTTAGTATTGTAGTTTTTCCACATCCACTAGGACCCAATAAACAAACTAATTCACCCTCATTTATTTCAAGATTTATACTTTTTAATGCTTCATATCCATTATCATAAACTTTTTTCAATTCTTTAATATGTATCATGTTTTTCACCTCTCATAAAGATATTATTTCTTGAAGTGGTGAAACTTATTATAAAAAATAAAAATTACTATTAAATCAAAAGAGCAACTACTTTAGATAGCTCTCTATAGCTAAAGTAGTTGCTCTTTTATTTTGTTTCTAATATTTAATTTTATAGTTACTTTCATCTATAACATTAACTTTTTTCTTATTTTGAATATAATTTATTATAACTTCACTTATGTCTAAATTAATTTCTCCTACAGTTTCTGCACCTTCATAGCTTGGATATATCGCCGTATTTGTAGCACGATAATTATTCATTACTACTGTATAGTATTTTTCTAAATCAATGTCCACATTATCTTTTTTCATAGAAACTATTCTATCACCAAATTCTCTATTTAAATCTACTTCATAAGTCATTCCACCAAAAGTATCATAGTTATAGTGTTGAACTTTAGGCTCTAAGAAAGAAATATTTACTCCTACTTCATCATTTTCTACAACAAAGTAAGTTGCACTTTTTTCCATTGCTTCTTTTATTTTTTCACCTTTTACTTTTAGTACTTTTAAAGTATTTGGATAAGGATAATTTACTAATACATCTCTAATAGATACAACCTTTTTGAATCCTATTGTACTATCAAACATAGATAGGGCAGAGAAATCAGCTTGTCCAGCATCAAGATGAACTTCATGTAAGAAGTTTACAAATGGATGACCTTTAAGTCTTGCTTCAAATAAATCTTCCACTAATATATCTTTTTCAAATTCGCCTATTTCTTGATCTAAATAAACTTGTAGTTTACTTTCCACATTTTCAAATATACTTTGTAAGTTTTCATCGATTTTCACATCTAAATCTTTAACTTCTACTAGTTCATATTCTACTTCTTTAGTTTCTGTATCTAGTACTATCTTTGTAAAGTTTTGACCATTATTTAATGGTTGAGAACAAAGCACTCCATTTATTTTAGTTATAAATGATCTATGCTGATGTCCACTTAAAACCATATCTATTGAATCAAACTTTTCTAAAAGTTCACTTCCTTGATTTTCCTTTGTTAAAGCTTCTGTTGGAGTAGTATTATCCTCTAAACTTTTTTCAAATCCACCATGATAACAAACTATTATAAAATCACATTGATTTTTTAACTCTTTTTCATATTTTGCGTACATTTCCACAGGATTATTAAATTTTAATCCTTTTATATTACATTCTTGCTCCCAGTTAGGAATAAATGATGTTGTAAATCCTATGCATCCAACTTTAAATCCATCTAAGTCAAATATTTTATAAGGCTTTGTTTCAAATTGTAATCCTTCTATATTTGCATTTATTACTTTATTACTTATAGGTGAATATGATTTATTAAGATAATCTAAACCATAGTTAAACTCATGATTCCCTAATACATAAGCATCATAGTTTATATTTTCTAGCCCTTCAATAATTGGATTAGTCTTCATATCATGTTTTGATAAATAGTGTGTCATTGCTGAACCTTGTACTAAATCTCCACAATCTATTTTTAAAGATTTATCATAATTTAACTCATCCTTTTTTATAAAGCTTCCTATTTTTAAAATTCCTAAAGGTTGTTCTTTTACATAGTTTGTAGGATATACATATCCATGTAAATCACTTGTTTGATAAATAACTAGTTTCATATTTTTCTCCTTTTTATAAAAAATTCGCTTTGATTATATCTCCACAACTTGTTCCGCTATACTTTAAGTAGCTGGAATTTGCAATTTATATATAAACTAAATAAATTATAAATTCCAACTATATAAAATAAAGAAGATGTCTTAAAATTTAAGACATCCCCTTGTAAAATTACATCTAACTTAAAAATACTTATTCGTATATTCCTGTTAAAGTATTTTTATATGCTTCTAATTTAGATTTAACATCTGATTTAACATCTGATAATATATCTTCCATTACAACTTTTGATTCATTGTAAGCACTATCAACACCTGCAGCAACTTCGTTTATGAATAAGTTTTTAGATGTTGCTTCTTTTAATACAGATGCTACTAAACTTCCTGAGTTTTTGTATTCATCTGATTCTATAGCACTCTTAGTAGCTGGTATATATCCAGTTTCAATTCCCCAAGTTATTTGGTTTTCTGTTGCAGATAAGAACTTTAAGTATTCAAATGCAGCTGTTTTTTGTTCAGCTGAAGCATTATTGAATACATATAAATCAGTTCCTTGTTGCATAGCTGATTCAGCTGGATAAGCAGCAACACCTACTTCAAACTTATCACCTACACCTTGCTTAACAAATGATTCACCAGCATTTGATCCTACATACATACCAAGTGTTTCATTAGCAAATGGTCCTGATAAGTACATATCTGTACCAGCTATTCTGAAGTAACCTTCTTTTATTCCCTCTAAGTAGTAGTTAGCAGCTTCAACTGATTCTTTACCAGTTACATCTGTATCTTTATTGAAATCTACACCTTTATTTTTTAAGTAAGTAGTGTAGAAGTTGTTTAATGAGTCAAATCCAGCACCAACTATACCTTTTTTCTCAGTTATAGTTTTTGATACTTCTGCAAATTCTTCAAAAGTAGTCGGAACTTTTAATCCTAATTCTTCAAATAATGTTTTATTATACCATATAACTTCTGTTGATTTATTGAAAGGCATTCCATATATTTTACCATCTATTTCACTAGCTGTTCTGAATCCTTCTAATATATCTTCATAATTTTTATCACCTATAGTTTCATTTTCTATGTAAGGTTTTAAGTCAACAAGTAAATCATCTTGCATTGCATTTATCATCCAGTGAGGATATGCTTGAGTTAATGTTGGTAAGTCCTTTGGACTTGCAGTTGTTGCAGTTATTTTTTGTTGTAACTCTGGGTAACTTGATTGATTTTGTAAAGTTACTGTTATGTTTTTATTTTCTTCCATGAACTTGTCAGTTAGTTTTTGTAGAGTTTTTTCTAAATCTCCGTTCATTGCATGCCAGAATGTTATTTCAACTGGCTCTTTAATTTCTGTTACAATCTCTTCAGATGAAGCATCTTTACTGTTGCCACATCCAGTCATTAGTCCAGTCGTCAGGACTGCTGCTAATGCTAATGATGCAAATTTCTTGAATTTCATTATTAAATCCTCCAAAATTATATAGTTTGTTTCTTTTCTGGTAATAGTACATCGCCAGACTTATTGTAAAGTCTTTCTGGATGATATGAGTGAATTGGAACTAATAGTTTAGGCTTAATTAAGTCTATTATTTCAATCAAATCAAATGGATGAGCATGTCCAGTACATGACGCTAATTTAAATTCGATATTGTTATCTTCGAATCTTTTTATAAATGGTACATACGCTGGATCAAAATCTCCAAGTGGTGTTGCATTTGAATGAACATAAATTCCACCCTCTTTTAATCTATCAAATTGTTCAATGGCAAGTGTATCTAATTGCCAGAAATAGCTACTTTCATCTTGTAGAAGTGTTTCAAACTCTACTTCGAAATCTTTATCTAGTCCATAATCTTTATCATCTAATTGATAATAGTGTGATTGATATCCTGTTGCGTGTTTTAATACATAAGAATAATATGCATCTAATACTACAGTTCTTGGATTAGTTTTTATTATATTCAATATTCTTTCTATATTAGATATATAGTAGTTAAATGTTATTTGTTTATTAGGATTTTCTTTTACAATATTATTTATTTTTTCTATTAATGCCATCTCATTATCATCTGCTGGCACACGTGCATCTTCATTTAACTCTTGGAAAGAAACTGTAACACCTTCTATTAATAAAACATCACAATTTTCACTTTCTTTACAGAAGTTTAAAGTTGCATCTTTTCTATATCCATGAAGTCTTATATCCCCTGTATAAGATATAACTAAATCTGGAGTTTCTATTAATAATCCACTTGCACCATATGCATCATGGTCAACTGGCATTACTTTTACTTTTATATCTCCAACTTTAATTATTTCATTTTCTTTGACACCATTTATGTCTCTAACATTAGACTCTCCTCCGTTATGAAGTGGGAATAAAAAATCATTATTTATGTTTAAAGTATTTAATAAAGATTTTGTTCCTTCTAACATATATAGAGGTACTGCAGGATTTAAATAGTTAACTATTTTTGAGTGATCTAAATGAACATGTGATAAAAATACTGCTGTATTTTTAAATTTATCTTCTTTAGATTCATATCCCTTTAAAGGTATACTTGGATCAAACATATTATCTAAGTATGGAACAAGATTCATATCTAATAAATCTTGTAAATCTTTTGGTTGTTTTGGATCTGATGGATTATACTCACTACCAAAATCGAAGAATATATGACTATCTTCATATGCTATTTCTATAATTGTTCCCCCAATAGTTAATATCCCATTGTGGAATGTTATTTTTGTCTTTTTATCCTTTAATGCCACTCTTTACAACTCCTCTTATAATTTGTTTTCTAAATATTAAGTATAAAATTAATATAGGCACTATAGCTATTGTTGAAGCGGCCATTTGTAAGTGTACATTTGTACCACTTTCTGTAGCAAAAGCACTAAGTCCATTACTTAATAATCTCATTTCTTTACTATTCGTCACAAGTATAGGCCATAAGAATGAGTTCCATCCGTTTATGAAACTTAATATACCCATTGTAAATAATGACGGTTTAGCAAGAGGTATTAATATTCTTCTTATAAATTCTAAATCTCCACATCCATCAACTTTTGCCGCTTTGTAGTATGAAAGAGGTATAGATGTAAGATAATTTTTTAAATAGAATATATAGAATATACTTGCTAATGATGGAAGTATTAAGGCTGTATAAGTATCTAATAATCCCATATTTGCTATTGTTTGATAGTTAGTAAATACAGTTACTTCATATGGTACCATTAGAAGTGCTGCCATTCCCATTACTAATAAGTCTTTATATTTAAACTCTAATTTAACTAACGCAAAGCTGGCTAATACTGAAGTTATTAATGTTCCTACTGTTGATAATCCAGCAACTATTATAGTATTAAAGAAATATCTAACAAAAGGTGCCTGCTCCATTGCCAATTTAAAGTTTTCCCACTTAAACTCTTTTGGTATAAGTGTTGGTGGTATACTTGTTACCTCTTGGAATGACATTAAACTTGATAATATCATATATATAAAAGGAAACAGTGTTATTAAGGCCATTATGCCTATAAATGTTTTTGATATAAATAAATTAACCTTTTTCATTTTTTCACCTACTTAGATATTCTTTTTAAAACATAGTTTTGAATTAAGGTAAATAATAATATTAATGCAAATAATATTACTGCTGCAGCCATACCTTGACCATAGCGGTATTCAACATAGAATTTGTTGAAAATATAAAATACTCCTGTAGTTGCACTGTTTGCTATTCCTGCTTTCCCATTAAATATAGAGAATACTTGTGCATATACTTTGAAGGCATTAATAAAGTTCACCATTAATAAAAATGTTATTGTTGGTATCATTTGTGGTAGAGTTATTTTTATAAATTGTTCAAACTTTGAAGCTCCAAACATGTCTGCTACTTTATAATAATTTTCATCCACAGTTCTAAGTCCTGAAAGTAATATAATTATATTAAAAGCAAGACCTGACCAAATACCAAATATAATTAAAGTCGTCATACTCATACTCGGATCATCTAAGAAGTTTATTGGTCCCACATTTATAAGACCTAATAAGTAGTTTATAAAACCATATTCTCCATTGAATAAAAATCTGAATACTATACCTATCGCTATTACACTTGTTAAATATGGTATAAAGAATATTGTCTCAAATAAACTTTTATGTTTAATTTTTTCAAATATAGTTATTGCTATAAACATCGATATTATAAGGCCTATAGGCACTACTACAAATGAGAATAAGGCCGTATTTCCTATTGCATCGTGGAATTTAGGATCTTGTAATACTACTGAGAAGTTTCTAAATCCATTAAACTCCAAATTATTTAATGTACCTTTTTGCATAGACATTATAAATGTTTTAATTAATGGTAAAACATTAAATATTCCTATTATTATTAAAGCTGGTAAAAGAAATAACCATGCTTGTGGTGAATTCTCCGCTCTATATTTTAACTTTTTCATTAATACACTCTAACTCCATTCTCTTGGAATAAATAAATTCCGTTGTAATCTATATCAAATCCTACTTCATCATTTTCTCTGATATTTTGATTTACATCAGTGATAGATTTTGCATGTACTCCGTTTACATTGAAGTTTACTATACAATCTTTTCCTATTAATTCAACTGTTTCTATTTTAGCTTCGAATAAAGGTTTTTCACTTGTTACGAAGTATTCCGGTCTTATACCAACTATGTATTTACCTTCTGTTAATTCAGCTTTAAATCTGTCTTTATTTAATAGATTTAAATCTATAGAGAAGTTTTCTCCTTTTAACATATTTCCTTCTTTTTCAAATTCAAATATGTTTATGATTGGATTCCCCATGAATTTTGCAACAAATAAGTTTGCTGGTTCTAAATATAAATTTTGTGGTATATCAAACTGTTGAACTATACCTTCATTCATAAGAACTATTCTATCACTTATTGATAAAGCTTCTTCTTGGTCATGAGTTACAAATATAGTTGTTATTCCTATCTCTTTAACTAATCTTCTTATTTCTTCTCTTATTTTTAATCTAAGTCTTGCATCTAAGTTACTTAGAGGTTCGTCTAGTAATAATATTTTAGGATTTTGAACTAAAGCTCTAGTTATTGCAACCCTTTGTTGCTGTCCACCAGACATATTTCCTGGTTTTTTATCTGCTAATTCTTCTATACTAGTAATTTTCATATATTTTTTAGCAATTTCCATAGCTTCAGCTTTAGGCATTTTCTTCTTTCCTACTGTTAACGGGAACATAACATTTTCTAATACTGTCATATGAGGATATAAAGCATAATTTTGGAATACTAATCCTATATTTCTATCTTTAGGATGTTTATCTATTACAGACTCATTATCAAATTTTATATCTCCACTTGTAGGATCTAATAACCCTGCTAAAAGATTTAGTATTGTTGTTTTACCACATCCACTTGGACCTAGTAAACATACTAACTCTCCCTCGTTCATTTCTAGATTAATACTTTTTAAAGCCTCGTGACCATTGTCATAAACTTTTCTTAGTTTTTCAATTTGTATCATTTTGCACCTCTAATGAATTTTTTTCTTTTTTGATGTTTAAAGTCGAAATATAGATATATTTTATAACTTTAACATTATAGTATATCATATTTATTGTCTTTTTTGCATTTATTTCTTTTTAAGTATATAATAATTAGCCATAATATACAACATATTTTGTATAATTATTAAATTTTAACAATTTCCGACATTTACTTACTAAATATGTTGATATAACTAATATATAATTTTTTTTATATATGATACACTAATATGTTTAACCAACTTTTAACATTTCTTCATTATATAAAATACTTTTTAATTATTAATCAAACAAAAAATGTGCATATATAACTTTTAATTATATAAACACATCTTTATTATTTATATTATATTTTAAGCTGCATTCTTATTTCGTTTTATAGTTCCCCATTTATTTTTATATTTCTTATATCCTATAAATGCAGATATTCTATATATGCTTAATAACTGTCTATATCCAATTGATTCAAATAGAGATATCAATATTAATTTTAAAACTACCTTAGCATTTATATTTTCCCTAAATGCATATACTTCTAGCATTATAGATGTCAGTGATATTACAAATCCATATAAGAGTACTATAGAACAATATAGTAATAAAAATTCTAAATTTATTATATTTAACAAGTATGATAAAATTATTATAATCATACCAAATAGCTCTATTATAGGTGTAACCATTTCAAATAATATATAATATAACTTCGCTAAAAACCATTTTCTATTTATAAGCATACTCTTATGAGTTGACATACTTTGAATTAATCCAATCTGCCATCTTCTTCTTTGTGTTTTAAGCCCCTTTAAGCTATCTGGCGCTTGAGTATAGCAGTTTGCATCTGATGCAAATGATATATAGTACTCTTCTTTGTTTTCTAAAAAATACTTATGAATCCTCATAACTAATTCCATATCTTCTCCAACAGTATTGCTTTTGTATCCACCTATATCAACTACTATCTTTTTGTTAAAAGCTCCAAATGCACCTGATATTATTAGATTCATATTTAATATGTCCCAAGTCATTCTATTTGCTAAAAACGCTCTTAAATATTCAATAACTTGAAACGAAACTATTAATTTTTTAGGCGTATCTATATCAATTACTAATCCATCTTTAATAGTTATATTATTTGATATTTTTATATTACCGCCTACTGCCACTGTTTTTCTATTCTTCATAAATGGTGTTATTATTCTTTTTATGGATTGCTTTTCTAAAATGGAATCTGCATCTATTGCAACAAATATTGGGTATTTAGAATAATTAATTCCAACATTTAAAGCATCTGCCTTCCCTCCATTTTCTTTATCTATTAATGTTATTGCCCTGTCTTTATATATACCTTTATATACATTTAGCACTTCTTTCGTTTCTATACTCTTTCTCATAGGCTTGTATATTTTTTTCAAGTTATACTTATCTATTATTACATTTACTGAGTTATCATCTGATCCATCACTTATTACAATAATCTCATATTCACTGTATTCACTACATAATAGAGAATCAATTGTATCGCATATTGTAACTTCTTCATTATAAGATGGCACTAATAATGATACAGGAGTATAGTCTATTGTATTATCAAAACCAAATACCTCACTTATACTTTTTTCTTTTATTGTTTTGCTAAACTCTATTGCTGCAGATATAATGAATACAAAGAATATAGCACATAAAATACTCATATATACTAATGCTATATTGTCCATTATAAAAATTATCGTATCTAAAATCATATCATATTCACCACGCATTCCTCTTTTATATCTATCGAGTACTCATTAATATTCTCTTCAGAAAAGACACTCATTATGGAATCTGATGCATATCTATCATTACCATTTATTATTGATTTCAAATCATCTTTTTCATTAACTAAACTGTACAAACTATTTGCTGAATTTTGTCTTACATACCATACCTCATCTTTAACCGATTCTTGTAATGCTATTATTACATCTTTGTATCTATATTGTTTAAGTGCATTGGCGCTTATTGCCCTTATCTCCCAGTTTTCATCTTGAAGCAGTTCAATTAAAATATCTTTACACTTATAAAAATCTATTTTTGAGAAGTATTTTATACAAGCTATCTTAACTTCTTTATCTGTTTCTTTATTTTTTAATAAGTGGTATATACTATATTGAGGCTCATCATATCTTGTATTTATAAAGTGAGTTATTATCACTTTAATTAATTCAATATTTCCATTATCAAGTTCTTTTTTTAATTCAATATTTAAACTTTTATCTTTTTTATAAAATGTATATAGGACATCTATAAGTACTTTTTCATGTATTAAACTATGAGAGCCTATAATCTCTTTTAATGCTTTTATAAAATAAACTTTATTTCCTAGTTTCGATAAAGTTTTTAATATATTAATTTGAATATACACAGAATTAGTATCTATATTATTGGTTAAATAAGAATAACAGTTTTGTATACTCAATTCACCTATAAGATATATATTGTAAGCTTTTTCAAATTCATCATTTTGTTTTTTATTAAAAACTAAATTTATAAGATTAGCTTCCTTTATAAATTCCACTAATTCTTCTTTAGATC
>NZ_JANKBY010000199.1:0-6670 GCF_024621905.1 Terrisporobacter muris | reverse complement strand
CTTTATGGGAGGAGGAGCAGAGAATTCATACTGTTCTTTCCATGGAAACTTCTTAGTAAATGAAGATAAAAGTCTAAAACCTTTAGGAAGTAAAAGTAATTGTTGTTGTAAGCCAACTTCTTCTAAGGAGTTAAAGCAGATATTTTATCATACTTAGAAAATAAAGAGTTTGCCTATCTATCCCAGGAAGATGAAGAAACAAAAGTTGAAGAACTGAAATTTAATCCAGAGAAAGATATTTATGATTTAGGAGTTGTTTTATATAGTTTATTAACTGGAAAATTAACTTTTGAAGCTAATAATTACAAAAAACAAATATCTAATAAAAACTTAGTATCCATTATAGAAAAAGCTACAAATAACAATTTAGAAAGTAAATATCGTAATATAGATAGATTTATACTAGATTTAAAATCATATTTACAATATGGTGAACTAAGTAATGAAACTTATGATGTAGAAGAAATTTTACCTAGAAAGAAAAGAAAAAAAGGTAAGTTAGGAAAAACTCTTGGAGTTTGTGCAGCCATTGTTATAGTGGGAGGAGCTGCTGTTTATGGATATGATTTATTAGAAAAAAATAAAAAGGACGTAGAAGCTAATACTACAAAAATAGAAGAAACTACAAAACCTAAAGAAGAAGATAATAAAGTGGAAGAAAATAAAGAAGAGAAAACTGATAAAAATAAAACTGCTACTTCTAATAAAAAAGATAATCAATCTAGTAAAAAGGACTCTTCTACTAGTGATTTAAATAAGAGCAATAGTTCAAATAATAACTCAAACAATAATAACTCAAACAATAATAATTCAAGCAGTAATAGTTCAAACAATAATAATTCAAATAGTAGTAGTTCTAGTAACAATAATTCAAATAATAACAGTAGTAATAATACAAGTAAACCAAATAAACCAAACAAACCAAACAACACCGGAGGTTCAGGAGGTACAATAACTAATCCAGATGAAGGAAATAATGGTGTGAATCAAACTCCTGAAGTTACACCGCCTTCAAATGATAACGCTGGAAGCGAAAATACAACACCAGAAGCACCTAGTCCAGAAGTGGAAAGTGAATAATTATAAAAAGGTATTACCACAATTGTGATAATACCTTAAGATTACTTTTTTTCAATAGGAAGATATATATTAAATGTTGTACCTTCATTTATCTTACTTATTACATTTATTTCACATTTACACAAATCTAAAATTTTTTTTACTAAAGTTAAGCCAAGACCATTTCCTTGAAAATTACGCGACCTATCTCCTTGATAAAACTTATCAAAAATTCTATTTTTAACATCATCACCCATACCAATACCATTGTCGCTAATAGAAACACAAATGCCATTTGGTGTTTCTTTTAAAGTAGTAACAATAAGTCCATTTTCAGGAGTAAATTTAATAGCATTACCAAAAATATTTAACCAAACTTGCATTAATAAATCTTCACTACCATAGTAGTTAGTTGTTTTAAGATCCATATCAATATCAATATTTTTCTTTGACCATTGAGTTTCCAATAGTAATAAAGCTTGTCTTAATTGCTCATCCAAAGAAAAGTATTTTTTATCAGGAATAATTTCTTGAGTTTCCAGTTTTGATAATTTAAGAATATTTCCAGAAAGAGAAGAAAGCTGTCTAGAACTATCTAAAATAATTTTTGTATACTCAATTCTTTCATTTTCACTTAAATCACTATCTTGCAATAATGTGGCATATCCTTCGATAGCTGCTATTGGTGTTTTAAATTCATGAGATACATTTACGATAAAGTCATTTCTCAAAGTTTCAATACTACTTAATTCTTTTACCATTTTATTAAAAGAAGTATTCATTTCGTAAACTGTAGGAGGAACATTACATTCTCTTAGTCTTATTGAAAAGTCACCTTTAGAAACTTCATTTGTAGCCTCAATTAGTTTTTTTAAAGGCTTCATAAAATTATTAGTTAATGCACCTATAATACAAGTAAAAATAGAAGCTAATGTAACATTAATTGAGATAAATAAGAATAGACCCCATAAAGTATTTAACTTTTCATTATTAACTATATCTAATCTTGTACCTATAGAAAATCCGATACTAACAATAAAGAAAGTAACAGAACAAGTTATAAAAATATTGATTATAAAAGGTCCCCAAAAATGAAGTGCTTTTTTATTTTTAGCTTTCATTTTTTACCGCCTTATATCCAAGGCCTCTTACAGTAACGATTGTAAAATCAGGATTATTTTCAAAATTTCTACGAAGTCTATTAATATGTACATCTATAGTTTGAAGATCAGATGGACTATCTACACCCCAAATCTCATCCATAAGTTGATTTCTAGTAAATACTTTGTTTGGATAAGATAATAATTTATATAATAAATAAAATTCTTTTTGAGGTAAAACTATAGTTTCATCATTTACAGTTACACTTAAAGCATCGTATTCTAAAACAGTACTACCTACAACTTGTTTTTTATCATGAACTATTTTACTTCTTCTTAGAAGAGCGTTTACTCTTAATATCATTTCATTTACATCAATAGGCTTTACCATATAGTCATCTATGCCAATTAAAAAGCTTTTTTGCTTTGATTTAAAGTCATCCTTTGCAGTAATCATTAAAATAGGAATTTCCGCATCGAATTCTCTAATGGATTCAGTAAATTCGTAACCATTCATATTAGGCATCATTATATCTGAAATAATTAAGTCCACATGGTTATTTCCCATTATATTAAAGGCTTCAATACCATCTTTGGCACTATGTATATTAAAGCCTTGTTTAGAAAGTACAGTATAAAATAATTTATTTAGCTTATCATCATCTTCAACTAATAATATATCGATCATTGTATCCCTCCTTTGCAACTTTTATTATATTAGATTATGGATACGAGTCAATATTTATAAACATAAAATAAAAAAGTTCATTTTTAGTTCATCTTTAATTAATCTTTAGTTAATTTTTGTTTAATAAAATTTCAACATATAATTTTAATTAAATAGAAAGGAATACAACAATGATAAAAATATTAAAGTTTTTAACTAAAAAAGACTGGTTGTTTATACTTTGCAGTTTTGTATTTGTAATTGCACAAGTATATCTTGACTTAAAACTCCCAGATTATATGTCTGAAATTACAATGTTAGTTCAGATGCCAGGTAGTGAAATGAGTGAAATATTAAAGTCTGGAGGATATATGTTATTATGTGCATTAGGAAGTTTAGTAGCATCATTCATAGTGGGATACTTTGCAGCAAGAATAGCTTCAAACCTATCTTGGATGCTTCGTGCAGATGTATATGATAAAATAGAAGGATTTTCAATGGCAGAAATAAATAAATTCTCTACTTCCAGTTTAATAACACGTTCAACTAATGATATAACACAGGTTCAAAATATAGTAGCTATGGGACTTCAATTAATAATGAAAGCTCCTATAACAGCAATTTGGGCTATAGGTAAAATACTAGGTAAAGGTTGGGAATGGACTACAGCAACAGGTATAGCACTATTTACTATAATATTACTAATAGCAATCATAATGGTATTTGTTGTGCCAAGATTTAAGAAAGTTCAAGGTTTAACAGATAAGCTTAACTTAGTAACTAGAGAAAATTTAACTGGGATACGTGTAGTTCGTGCATATAATGCAGAAGGTTATCAAAATGAAAAATTTGAAAATGTAAATAATGAAGTAACAAAAAATAATTTGGTTATAAATAGATCTATGGGTCTAATTATGCCAGGAATGATGTTTGTATTAAATATATTATCTTTATCCATATATTTGATAGGTGCATATTTAATAAATGACGCATCTATGGAAAATAAAATAACATTATTTAGTGATATGATAGTATTTTCATCTTATTCAATGCAAGTTATAATGTCATTTATAATGTTAACAATGATATTTATAATGATGCCAAGAGCAAGTGTTTCTGCTAAACGTATATTGGAAGTTCTAAATACTAAAGAAAGTATAATTGATGGACATGGAAACATTGAACATACTACAGATGAAGGTGAAATAGAATTCAAAAATGTTAGCTTTAGATATCCTGATGCACAAGATTCAGAATATGTACTTCGTGATATAAGCTTCAAAGCTAAAGCTGGTCAAACTGTTGCTATAATAGGTGCAACAGGGAGTGGTAAAACATCTTTAATAAACTTAATACCAAGATTTTATGATACTTGTGAAGGTGAAGTTTTGGTTGGTGGAGTTAATGTAAAACATTATAAACAAAAACATCTTAACAATATTTTAGGATATGTTCATCAAAAGGCTGTATTATTTACAGGAAACGTAAGCTCAAATGTTGCTTATGGAGATAATGGTAAAGGACAATATTCTCATGAAGATATTAAAAAAGCCATAGATATAGCTCAAGGAACAGAGTTTGTTAGCAAAATGGAAGATACTTATAAATCAAGTATATCACAAGGTGGTACAAACGTATCAGGAGGTCAAAGACAAAGACTATCTATAGCTAGAGCAATTTGTAGAGAGCCAAAAATATACATATTTGATGATTCTTTCTCAGCTCTTGACTATAAAACAGATAGAAAACTTCGTTCAGTACTTAAAAAAGAAACAAAAGGTGCTACAAACTTAATAGTAGCCCAACGTATAGGTACTATAATTGATGCAGATAAAATAATAGTGCTTGATGAAGGTCAAATAGTAGGTATGGGAACCCATGAAGAACTTATGAAAAATTGTAAAGTGTATCAAGAAATAGCATATTCTCAACTTTCAAAGGAGGAGTTAGCTTAATGCGTAAAGAAAATAAATCAAATTCTAAAGGTGGACTATTAGACCTTATTAAATATATGAAAAAAAATGCTATATATTTAGTTTTAGCTTTAATATTTGCCATAGGAGGATCCGTAATTACAGTTTATGGTCCAGAAAAATTAAGTGAAATTACAGATATAATTACAGAAGGTATAATAACAGGTATCGATATGGATAAAATCTATGAAGTAGGTATATTTATGGCTATATTATACGCTATTAGTATTGTATTATCTTACTCACAAAGTTTTATAATGGCTACAGTAACTCAGGTAACAAGTAAAAAACTTAGAAGCGATATAACAGGAAAAATAAATAGATTACCATTAAAATATTATGATAAAACAACTGTTGGTGATACTTTAAGTCGTGTGACTAACGATGTGGATACAATAGGACAAACATTAAATCAAAGTATGGGTGCTTTAGTAAGTGGAGTATCTTTATTTTTAGGTTCTTTATTTATGATGTTAAAAACAAATGTAACTTTAACTATTACAGCAATAGTAGCAACTGCAATTGGTTTTGCTTTAATGATGTTAATAGTATCAAGATCTCAAAAATTCTTCCAAAGACAACAAAACCTTTTAGGTAAGATAAATGGTCATATAGAAGAAACATATTCTGGACACAGTGTAATAAAAGTATACAATGCACAAGAAGAAATAAATAAAGAATTTAAAAATATAAATGATGAACTTCGTGATAGTGCATGGAAATCACAATTTATATCAGGCCTTATGATGCCTTTAATGGTGTTTATAGGAAACTTTGGATATGTGGCAGTTTGTGTTGTTGGAGCAATGCTTGCATTCAACGACAAAATAACATTTGGTGTAATAGTAGCATTCATGATGTATATTAGATTTTTCACACAGCCACTTACTCAATTTGCACAAGCAGCAACATCACTACAATCGACTTCAGCTGCATGTAAACGTGTATTTGAGTTTTTAGGAGAAGAGGAAATGAATGATGAAAGTCATAAGAAAACTTCTTTAGACAATATTAAAGGTAATGTTGAATTTGAGCATGTTAAGTTTGGATATGATGAAAGTAAATTAATAATAAAAGACTTCTCAGTTGATATTAAGGCTGGACAAAAAGTTGCAATAGTAGGACCTACTGGGGCAGGTAAGACTACTTTAATAAATCTACTTATGAAGTTTTATGATGTGAATAGTGGCACTATAAAAATAGATAAAACACCTATTCAAGATTTAAGTAGGGAAGCTGTTCATGATTTATTCTGTATGGTACTTCAAGATACTTGGTTATTTGAAGGAACAGTAAGAGATAATATAACTTATAATAAAGAAAATGTTTCTGAATCTGTAATAGTAGCAGCTTGTAAGGCAGTGGGAATAGACCACTTTATAAGAACTCTGCCTAATGGATATGACACTATATTAGATGATAATACTAATTTATCTGCTGGACAAAAACAATTAATAACTATAGCAAGGGCAATGGTTAAAAATGCACCACTACTAATACTAGATGAGGCAACTAGCTCTGTAGATACTAGAACAGAAATATTAATTCAAGAGGCTATGGATAAATTAACAGTTGGAAAAACATCTTTTGTAATAGCTCACAGATTATCAACTATTAAAAATGCCGATATTATCTTGGTTATGAAAGATGGAGATATTATTGAAAGTGGAAATCATGATGAGCTTTTAATTGCTAATGGATTTTATGCAGAATTGTACAATAGTCAATTTGAAAAAGCCAGCTAAAAATATACTGAAAAAAGTGCTAATCTTTTTGGGTAGCACTTTTTTTATTGTAAGGAAATTTTTATAAGAAAAAGAACTAAAAGCCAATAAAGTGATGTTATAATAATATAGTAGACAAATATTATA
>NZ_JANKBY010000198.1:0-6673 GCF_024621905.1 Terrisporobacter muris | reverse complement strand
ATCATAAAAATAAAGTATTTTATTTTTATTTAATAAATTAACTGTTATTTTAGGGCATAGTAAATCATATTTATTATTGAATTGTTTAATATTGCAACCTATAAAATTTCTATACTTATCTACAGCAAAGTTTTTGTTTAAGTGAGAATCATTTTTATTGTAATCTAATCTAATATCAATATTATTAGTATCCATATCAAAATAATCTTCACTAATTAGATCGCTTTCACTAAATGAAGCTTTTATAACTATATTATTCTTATACCAAAGTATAATATGGGAATCATCATTATTTCTATTATAATAAGTTTTTATAATAGAATGATGATTAAAATCTCTAAGACTAACATAGTTTTTATTGATACGAGATAAGTCATTCAAGTTTATATAGTAAGTGGATTTTTCTGGTGAACCATAAATTTTTTCAACATCATCGTAAGTAACACCTACTAACTGTTTTATATCAGAAGTAGTTAGTTTTGCTGGGTTATTAGTATTATTTAGGTTATTTATTTCACAGCTACAAGATAGCAAAGAGTTAAATAACAAAAATGCAATTATAAATTTTTTCTTCATTTGACATCTCCTAAATGTTTATACAAATATTATCTATTTTTACTTGGAAAAATATACTTTGCATATTATTAATTTAAAATAATTTTCTACTCATTTTTAGTTATCATATATAAACTAAGGGTTTTGCTATTTTACAACTTTAATAAGGGTTAAATAATAAAAATGATATATCGCACTACTTTTTTAGTGCGATATACCCTTTTAAAATAAAAGTTACTTTATTCTAAAGTAGGAAGCTGACCAAAAGTATCTTGTAATTCGGTTTCATATACTACTGGATTATTAATTGATTCATACATTGCTCTTGCTAGAATATTAGCTTGATCAAATGTTGATTGCCAAGAGAATATACCACCAAGACAATTTTGAAGTGCGTATTGAGCTTTTAAAAATGTGGAAACTTCGTTATCAAAAGACATGGCAAATTCACCATCCTTGACTAAATAAGGTACCTTAGCTTGATCATCAAAGTTATATTGATACCCATTTTTATTAATATAAGATTTTCTAAGTTCGTCATAAGATCTAGTTATAGCAGCTCCAAGTCGTCCATAAAAAGGAACTCCAAGAAGGATTTTTTCTGATGGCATTCCAGCATCAATTAAATTATCCACCATGCTATCTACACTATAGCCTGGAAGTGATAAATCTGAGTCAAATAAATTGGCCTGATGACGCTGACCGCGTTCACCTGTTTCTCCAGCAGTAAAGTCATAGCTCATTAGGTTAAAATGAGTTATAAGTGGAGCAATCTTATTTATTTCCGCACTTCTATTAATATATGCAGAATCTCCAGTTCCAGCAACACTTATCCAAGTTTCAGGACCAAGAACATCTCTTAGGGCAGTCAATAAAAGTGTAAAGTTTTCTCTATCTTCTGGTCTTGATTTAATTCCAGAAGCACTACTTCCAGGATATTCCCAGTCAATATCTATTCCATCTAGTCTGTACTCGTTTACTAGGTTTTGTACATTTCTAGCAAAAGCATATCTAGATGCTGGTGTGGATGCTGCATCAGAGAAGCCGTCAGCTGCCCATCCCCCAATAGCAGCTATTACTTGTAGGTCTGGATTTGTCTCTCTTAATCTTACTAAGGATCTTAGATAAGCAGGAGCAGGTACAACTAATTCACCATTAGAACTGATTTCTACAAAAGCATAAATTACAAAATCTAAAAAATTAGGGTCTATATTTCTAGGATTACCAAGAACATACTCGCCGACTATAGGTGACAAATCAGGACATTTAGGATTTGTACTAGGCTGTAACTCTTTATCTATTGGAGGTCTCATTAATTGAGAGTTTTTTTCAATTGCTTTTTTTGAAGATTTTATTCTTTTTTTGCATTTATTGCATTCATCTTCTATAAAACAGATATACCAATCTAAGCATTTGTATTCTTTATTGCAGTTTTCAACTCTTTCTTGTAGTTCTTTAAAAGTTTTAGGTGGTGGAAGTAATACAGGTGTGCCTGGTAGCCAGTTAGATGTATTATAGTAACTGCAAAAATGTTGTAACCCAGGTATAGTCTAGGGTATAATACTATTTTGGTAACTTAGGATGAACCTCTAAATTGAACTCATCTTTTTTTGCATCTTTAGCTTTTTCATATAAAACTTTATCTAAAACAGATTTCAGAAGTAAATTTTGCTCTTTTGCATCATTAGAATTAGAGTAGTTCTGTAAAACTTTTTCTAGAGTAGGTATTATTTGTTTTTTAGCTTGTAAATTATCTTTATAAGTAATTATAGATAAATTACATTCTGCTATTCTATTTTTCAAGTCATCTATTCTAGAACTTAAAATAGTAGATCTTTCTAAGAATGTATTGTCATCGTAAATTCCACGTTCTAGAAAATCAAATAATTTACTTTTTTGTTTTTCAGTCTCATTTAATTCTCTTTGTAATTTTTTAACTTCAAATTTTAATTTATCTATATCAGATGTATCATCTTTTAATTCTATTTTGACTTTATATTTATTTAACCAACCTTCTAAAGATTCTATAATTGCATCTTCAACATACTTTAAAGAACTAGATTTATTATTACAATGTCTACAGTTAAGGTATATTTTGCCCCTTGAAATTTTTTGGATTAAATTATGGCCACATTTCTTACAAACAACTATACCAGCTAGAGGATTAGAAACTTTAGTTTTAGTTGGACTAATGTATTTACTTTTTCTTATTTCTTGAACTCTATTGAATGTAAACTCATCAATAATAGGTTCATGTTTACCTTTTGTTATAATTTGCTCATTAGCTGGTCTAGGTCTACTATGATTTTTTCTATCTATAGTTTTCCATTTAACATATCCGCAGTAAGTTATATTACTTAATATATCTCTTACGGCCTTTGCTTTAAACTCAATATGGTTATTTGTTTCATATCCTAAAGAATTTAACTTGTTAGCAATTTTGGTAGCACCATTATTTTGTAAATACATATCAAATATTAATCTAACTGCTGTTGCTTGCTCATCATTTATAGCAAGATATTTTTTACCTTTGTCATCATACTTAAATTCATATCCATAAGGTGCATCAGGACTAATATATTTGCCTTCTTCAATGCTTTTAGCTCTACCACGTTGCAAACGTCTATTAATTAGCTTTAATTCTTTTCTAGCCATAAATGCTTCGAACTCACTATATTCTTCATCAAACTCATCATCTAAATTATAGATTTTACGAGGAGTTATAATTTTAGTCTTGGATTGCTTAAATGTATCTAATATTAGTCCTTGGTCTTGCATGTTTCCTCTACCAAGTCTATCAAGGTCCATAACTAGGACAGCATCATATTTTTTATTTTTGACTTCTTCTAAAAGTTCTATCATACGAGGTCTATGTTCAACATATTCCCCTGATACGAGTTCTTCTTTTATATCAATTATATTTAATTTCCTCTCTTTGGCAACTTTTAGGAGAGTAGTCTTATGTCTATGAAGAGTCTCGTATTCGCCTTCTTTTTCTGCTTCAATATCAGCACGAGATTTTCTTAAATATATACAAGTTTTCATTATAAAATTCCCCCTTATAACTTGATTGTATGAAATTATACGTAATATAATTAGTACTTGAATCTATTTATTATATAATTATAATGTGTAACTAAATACGTATCAATAGGATGGTAAGTAAAATTAATTGAAGTAAATTAACATAAACAAGTAATATATTACCATTTTTTTAGAAAATTTTCCAAATAATGTGATATAATGCTTGTATAAATGAAATATTTAGTTGCCTGTTACTTGTAATAAAGTTATAAAGAATTATAGCTATGTAAAAGGCGGGGGGAGATTAATGAAAGAAAACATAAATAAAGTGTTAGAAATTAAAAATAATGATAAAGAGTTTGAATATAATTGTTATCGTGTTTTATATAAAGATGACAAATTCAATATATCTTTTGGAAATTTTGATGAAGATAATAATAGAGTAATAGTAGATACAGATATAAACTTTTCTAATGAAAGCTTTAAAAAATTTTTTGACTCTATATTACTGAGTATACTTGATTATCAAGAGAAAACAGGCGAAAACTTTTTTGAAGTAGATGAGGGGGAGGATTTAAATGAGTAATATTTCTATTCTTAATTGGAATACTATTGAAGAAAATGAATATACTCTTATTAGAGATAATAATAATATAAAAACTGCTCAACAAAATGTTAAAAGAGCAAAAAATCCTCTTGCTGATAAAATGTTCGCTACAGTAATAAAATCATATATGACTAATAGACCAGTAATGAGCGATGTTGCTGACGTTATAAATACTGAATGGAGCATGATAAAGAAGGTTGATAATTTGAATGAATCAATAAAAAAATTATTAGATTCAATTTTCTATTCAGATTTAAAGAATATGTTTTTTGAATGTGATGAGAAAAAAGTTAATTTATGGATAATCATAGAAGAGAAAAACTTTTCAAATACAAAAAAATATATCAGAACCATTAGAGAAGTATCTAAAGAAAATGATTTAGAAGTAGAATATCTTATTTTTGATTTAGAAGATAAGGATAAAGTTATGGAGCAGCTTAATATGGAAAATAGGAATTTTACGGAGTATATATAGAATGCCATCTGAATTAGAACATTTAAATCAATATGAAAAGAATAAAAAACTAGCTTTTTCAGATATAATGTGTAATTCTATTAATAATGACTGGAAGGTAACTGTTTTATTTTATGCTGCTCTACATAAACTAGATAGTCATTATGCTAATATATATCATCCTGGTTCACATAAGACAAGGAAAGAGTTTTTACATAAAGTAAAGAAATATGATAAAATTATAGATGAATATGAATACTTAGAAGAATTAAGTAGAAATGCTAGATATTCATGTGTAAAAGTAAAACCAAAAGATGTTAAAGAAGCAGAAGAATTATTTGAATGTATAGAACAATTTGTTGAAAATAATTAAGACTAGGTTAATTCCTAGTCTTTTTTGTATAAAAAAATGAAAAGGCATAAAGTTTAAAAAAATAACAAAATTTTGCAAAATATTCCATAAAATTTATGATACAATTGTCAATATAAAAAAACGAAAACTTTATAAAGGGAGATATGTGAATTATATGAAACGAACATTTGATTTAAATATAGAGACTGTTCTTGAAAATTGGACAGTTGCAGATGCTGTTAGAGAGATAATAGCGAACGCTGAAGACGAAACAATAATAACTAATTCTAAACCAGTTGAAATATATAAAGATAAAGATAATAAATGGCATATAAAAGATTATGGAAGAGGTCTTAAGTATGTACATTTTACCCAAAATGAAAGTGAAGAAAAGCTATCTAGAAAAGATTTAATAGGTAAGTTTGGTGTAGGTCTCAAAGATGCTCTAGCTACATTTCATAGACATAATGTAATTGTAACGATAAAAACAGAAGATTCTATTATAAAAACAATAATGACATCAAAGCATGGATTTGATGATGTTGAAACTTTGCATGCTGAAATATTGGAAGTAGATAATATAGATATAGTAGGGACTGATTTTATATTGGAAAACTGTTCTGATGAAGAAATGGAAAAAGCAAAGTCAAACTTTATAAGATATACAAATTCTGAGCTGCTACAAGTTACAAAATACGGGGAAGTTTACAAAAAGTCAAAACATAATGAAAAATCTAATATATATGTAAATGGTATGAAAATAGCTCAAGAAGATAATTTTATATTTCATTACAATATAACTAATATAAATGCTTCAATAAAAAAAGCTTTGAATAGAGAGAGAACAAATGTAGGTAGGACTGCATACACAGATCGAGTAAAGCAAATATTATTAAATTCATCTAATGAAAATGTATTAAATGTTATGATGGATGAATTAAGAAAAATTTCTTATGGAGATAATTGTGATGAAGTTGCTTGGTTAGATGTAGCTACTCATATGGCGAAGCAAGTAAATAAAAATGGTAATGTTGTTTTTCTTTCTCAAGGAAGTTGTATTAGCGAAGATATAAAAAATACAATTGAGTCAGAAGGTAAAAGAATCATATATATTCCTGAAAATATATCGTCAAAATTTGAAGATATGAAAGATGATGATGGCAACAACATGGAAACGCTATCATCGTTTATGAAATCTTATGAAGAAAAATTTGAGTTTGACTTTGTAGATTATAAAGAGTTAGATGAACAAGAGAAAAAAGTTTATGATTTATGTGAAAGTATAGCTAAAGAGTTAGGTTTTGCTGATATATTAAGTAAAATAAAAATATCAAATACAATGCATAAAAGTATTGGACAAGAAATTTTGGGAATTTGTGATCATTATTCAGATAGAATAATAATCAAAAGATCTCAACTGAAAAATTCAGAGAAATTTTTAGGTACTTTAGTACATGAGGTGATACATTACAAAACTTATTCATTAGATTGTACTAGAGAATTTGAGAATGAGCTTACAAAAATAATAGGAATATTATCAAACAAGTTGATTATAAGATGTTTGTTGACAATATAAATGTTGATACATTTAAAGTAAAAGGAGTTGGATTAAAAACAGTAAATCCTTATGATAAAAAAGGAAAAAAGGCAAGTATTAGAATGTTTAGTGAATGGTTAGATT
>NZ_JANKBY010000197.1:0-6721 GCF_024621905.1 Terrisporobacter muris | reverse complement strand
AGAAAATAAAAAAATACCGCAGGAATTTAATGATTATGTTATTGTTCAAATTAGTGATTTACATAATAAATCCTTTGGTAAAAATAATATTTATTTAATTAACGAGATTGAAAAAATAAATCCTCAAGTAGTATTTATTACAGGAGACCTAATAGATGGAGAAAATAAAAACTTTCAAGTGGCGCTAGATTTGTTAGGAAATCTAACACAGAAATATAAGGTATATTATATTACTGGTAATCATGAGCAAAAAGCTTTAGTAAAAAGATATAAAGAGTTATATAAACAATATTTTAAAAAATTACATGACTTATCAGCCATCCACTTAGATAATGATCAAATTCAAATAAAAAAAGGAAATAGTCATATAAATCTTTATGGATTAACAATACCCTTTGAATGTTATAAATACTTATTTGATAAGAACAAAAATACAAAATTATATGAAAATTTTTTGCAAGAAAGCTTACCGTTGATAAATAGGAATGAGTATAATATTTTATTAGCTCATACGCCTTTTTATTTTGATGAGTATGAAAAATGGGGTGCAGACCTAATATTAACTGGACATGTACATGGAGGAATAATTAGGCTTCCTTTTTTAGGAGGTTTATTATCACCAAATAGGCATTTTTTCCCTGAATATGATTTAGGGAAATATGATAAAAAGGATTCTACTATGATAGTTACCAAAGGTTTAGGAGGATCTAAGGTACTTGTTAGAATTAACTGTAAGCCAGAAGTGGTTAAGATAACATTAAAATCTAAACATTATTAGGATCAAAATTATAAGGCTAGTCAGTGCATTGTTTATATTAATAATCTTTTTAGTATATACAGCATCAGGTTTTATAAGTGAAGCAAAATTATTCTCTACATTATTTAATATGCTTAAAAGTTTTAAGTGATTAAAGTAAGATTTTACTATTTAAACTTTTGAGAAAATTGTTTTATTATACCGTCATAAAATATATTTACTTGTAATAAGTAAGATAATCATTAGATGAATATTGTATACTTATAAAACTTGATATTGAATTGTAGTTATAAAAAATGAGGTTTGATATACTGAACTTGAGGATATATCATCATGGAGTGTACAAAAACTTATTCTCAATTTATCAAAAATGGGGGTAAAAACATGGGAGAAGCTAAAGTTTTAAGTAAAAACATGATGTTTAGAAATAAGGACAATATAGAGCTTTTTGTTCAAAAAGATTTAGTTGAAGATCCAAAAGCTATTATAGTAATAGTACATGGATTAGCAGAACATCTAGGCAGATATGATTATGTGGTATCTAAACTTAATGATTGGGGATATAGTGTTTATAGATTTGACAATCAAGGTCATGGAAAATCTGAAGGAAAGAGAACTTATATAGATAACTATAAAAATTTCTCACAAGATGTTAATGAAATTGTATCCATGGCTAAAACAGAAAATAATAATGAAAAAGTTTTTGTACTAGGTCATAGTATGGGGGGAATGATAAGTACAGTATATGGCATAGACTATAAAAATACAGTAGATGGAATAATTTTATCAGCAGGACTTACTATTGATGAGGCTAAATTATTGGAAAGTAATAAAGATGTAGATGATGATGCTGAAATACAAAATGCTTTAGGTGATTTAATTTGTACTGATAAAAGTGTTGTGGAGGACTATGAAAATGATCCTTTGGTTTGCCATGTAACAGCAGGTAAAATATATAAAGAGTGCTATAAAGCAGTTAAGTACATATATGATAATATGAATAAATTTGAATATCCAGTATATATATTACATGGAGAAGAGGACAAGATAGTTTCACCAGAAGATTCAAAAATTCTTTACGAACATATATCTTCCCTAGATAAAAGCTTGAAGTTATATCCAGGCCTTTACCATGAAATCATGAATGAATTTGCCAAAGATAAGGTATTGGATGATATACATTTTTGGTTGGAAGATAGAATATAAGTTTTATAATATATAAATCATAGCTAGAAAGTATGTTTAAATTAACATATTTTCTAGTTTTTTTAATATATAGGAAATAAATCAAAAGTGTATCAATACAATTTGTGTAAATATAGAAAAAATTAAAGTTTTATTGTGATACAATTAAAATTGTACTACTATTTACTTATAAAATAAAACAATTAGGAGGTACAATTAATGAGCAGAGAAGTATTAAATAAAAACTTAGCACAGATGTTAAAGGGTGGAGTAATAATGGATGTAACTAATCCAGCAGAGGCAATAATAGCACAAAATGCAGGGGCTTGTGCAGTAATGGCACTTGAAAGAGTTCCATCAGATATAAGAAAAGAAGGTGGAGTGGCGAGAATGTCAGACCCAAAAATGATAAAAGAAATACAAGAAGCTGTAAGCATACCTGTAATGGCAAAGGTAAGAATAGGTCATTTTGTGGAAGCTCAAATACTTGAAGCTTTAGAAATAGACTTTATAGATGAAAGTGAAGTTTTAACACCAGCAGATAATGTTTATCATATAGAAAAAAGTAAATTTGAAGTTCCTTTTGTTTGTGGAGCAAGAAATTTAGGTGAAGCACTAAGAAGAATAGGTGAAGGTGCAGCTATGATAAGAACAAAAGGTGAAGCAGGAACTGGAGATGTAGTAGAAGCAGTTAAACATATGAGAACAGTTACTTCAGGGATGAGAACTATACAATCAATGAGTACAGAAGAGTTAATGAATGCTGCTAAAGAAATGGGAGCACCATATGATTTAGTAAAATATGTACACGAAAATGGAAAACTTCCAGTAGTAAATTTTGCAGCAGGAGGAATAGCAACTCCAGCAGATGCAGCACTAATGATGCAATTAGGATGTGATGGTGTATTTGTAGGTTCTGGAATATTCAAATCAGACAATCCAGCAAAAAGAGCAGAAGCTATAGTAAAGGCTGTTACAAATTACAATAACCCAAAAGTATTAGCAGAGATATCAGAAGACTTAGGTGGAGCTATGAGTGGTGTGGCGGTTAATTCTTTGGAAGACAAAGAATTATTAGCTACTAGAGGTTGGTAATATGAAAATAGGTGTATTAGCAATGCAAGGTGCTTATGCTGAACATATAAGCATACTAAAAAGTTTAGAAGTTTATACTGTGGAAATAAGAAATAAAGAAGATTTAAAAGAAATAGATGGTTTAATAATTCCTGGTGGTGAAAGTACGACTATGGGAAAATTAATTAGAGCTTTAGATATATATGAGGATTTAAAAGAAAAAATAGAAAGTGGGCTACCTGTATGGGGAACATGTGCAGGAATGATTTTACTTGCAAAAAGTATTTATGAAGATGATACAAAACATCTAGCAACTATGGATATTGAAGTGAGAAGAAATGCATATGGAAGACAGCTTGGGAGTTTTGGTACAAAGTCTTTTGTTAAGGGGATTGGAGAAGATGTAGAAATGATATTTATTAGAGCTCCATATATAGAATCTGTGGGAAAAAAGGTAGAAGTACTATCCGTTATAGATGGAAATATTGTTGCAGCAAAAGAAAATAATATGCTTGTAACATCTTTTCATCCAGAGTTAACTGAAGATAATAGAGTACATAAATATTTTGTAAATCTGGTGAAAAATAATATAAAATAAAAGAGCTATTACACAACTAATTATAATTAAGTTGTGTAATAGCTCTTTTGTATGAAAATAATTATAAATATGGAATTTGAAAATAGGGTATATGTACTTCTTGCACCAAATAAATTTTTAATGTATTTAGCGGCATTAAAGGGAATAGAAAAATTAGTTGCCAATGAAAAAATAAAAGAATTATTGAAGCTAGTAGCTCTTGAAGAGGTTGCAGATAAGAAGATGAAGTAGTAGGAGTATAGTTTATGGATATAAAAATAAAAATAGTTTAAAAGAGTTAAATAAAATAACAAAGAAAAAAGTTAATAAAACTTATTCTAGTATAGAAGAATTTGCAAAGAGCAATGAATACTAATCAAATAATTATGAGGGCGGTGTTTTTACTCAGAAAGAGTTGGAATTTTTCAATGAAGTTAACTTATTATATGCTTATTCAAACTTAAGTATTGATTTAATAAAAGATAAGTTTGTAGTATGTGTATTATAATAGGTAGTTGTAAGTTACATTATTTTAGGCGTTACATTACTTGTTTATTTTATAAACTTTGATTACAGTTATTATATGGTCTTTATTTATGAGTTTTAATATAGAGTATTTTCCAAATAGTTCAGATAGACATATCTGTGACGTTAGTGTAAATATATTTAATAAATATGGCATGTAAATGGACGAAGAAGAATTTAAAGATTTGAAAAGTTATAGAGAAAAAAGAGCTGAAGAAGCTACACAATATATATTAACTAAAGATTTATTTGCAAAATCAAGCTGTACTAATTACGATGACTTAGTTAAAGATATAGATCACTATTATGGAGGAGAAGTAGGCAAAAAAGAACTTAATGACTTACACAACAAAATAATGTTTGAGGAAAAGAATTACTTATTTTGGGAATTAGAAAATTTAGATTATGTAATTTATAGATATGAAGATAAAGACTTTTGGATTGGTCTTGGTGGATTGCCAGAAAGTCTAGCACAAAATCTAAGACATGAAGAGATAACAGCAAGTGTTATAGCATCATTTATAATCGCTACTATACAATTAATAATATTGTTTGTAGTATATAAACAAAACAATACTTATATGTTTTGGGATTGTATCATAAACTCAGCCATAAGTGATATGTCATCTTGGTATGATATAACTTTTGGACAGTACATAATACTATCAGTTGTTTTGAATTACATCATAGCCTTTATTACATGTATGATAAGTGTATATGTATCATCAAAAGCAAGTACTTATATAAGTGCCATAGGAATTCAGATACCTATATTATTTACTTTTGGAATATGGTTAAATGATAGAGGAATGAAGTACTTAACTACTACTTTTTATCAAAAATATAGCTTACAAATAATTTATCTTGGATTAATTATTTTATCATTATTTATGATTTTTAAAAGAATAAAAAAAGAAATAATTGCAGATGTTTAATCTGAAATTAAAGATGAGATAAATTAGTACATAAATTATTCAATTAAATTTTACATAAATAAGGCTTAAAAGACTAAAGGGATTAATTCTTTTAGTCTTTTTTTCTATTTTAAGTCGTAAGATATGATGAATAAAAATTTAAGGAGGGATACTATGAACTTAGGATTTTTGAATAATTACTTAGTTTTAGTAATAGTAGGTATATGCATGTGTTTAGGATATATAATAAAAAATAGCCTAGATTTTATACCAAATAAATACATACCATTAATAATGGGAATAACAGGTTGTCTTATAAACATATGGATAAATAAAAGTATAACTGCTGATGTTATTTTAGGTGGTTTATTTTCAGGGCTAGCAAGTACAGGTGTTCATCAAACTTTTGTAAATTTAATTCAAAATAAATAGATTATCAAGTATAAGTAGGGGTAAACTACAAATAAGATTGTTTTGATATGGAGATTATGGAGGAAATAAATAATTTATGATAATTAACACAGGAAATAGAACGGATATACCAGCCTACTTTAGTGACTGGTTTTACAATAGAATAAAAGAAGGATACGTTTATGCTAGAAATCCATATTATCCAAGTCAAGTGACAAAATACAAATTAACCCCCGATGTAGTAGATTGTCTTTGTTTTTGTACAAAAAATCCTGAACCTATGATTGAAAGGTTAGATGAATTAAAAGGATTTGGTCAGTTCTGGTTTGTTACAATTACACCTTATGATAAAGATATAGAACCAAATGTTCCAAATAAAGAAAAAGTAATGGAAAGTTTAAAAAAATTATCATCCGTAATAGGTCCAGAGAAAGTTATATGGAGATATGATCCTATTTTTATTTCGGAGAAATATAGTTTGAAGATCCATTTAGAAAACTTTAAAAAAATGGCATCAAATCTTTCTGGATATACTGAAGAATGTATCATTAGCTTTGTAGATTTATATGAAAAAACAAAACGAAATTTTCCAGGTGTGAGAGAAGTATCAAAAGAAGAACGTGAAATTATAGCAAAAGAGTTTGTATGTATTGGAACTAAATATAATATAAATATAAAAACTTGTGCAGAAGGGTATGAATTATCTAAGTTTGGTATAGATTGTAGTGGATGTATGACACAAGCAGTACTTGAAAGAGCGATCCATAGTAATTTAAAAGTTCCTAAGAAAAAGGGCAGTAGAGAAAGTTGTGATTGCTTGTTAGGTAATGATATTGGTATGTATAATACTTGTTATCATGGATGTTTGTATTGCTATGCTAATTATAGTAGAGATATTGTTAGAGATAATTTTAAGAAGCATGATAAAAACTCACCTTTTTTGATTGGAAATTTCATGGAAGGTGATATTATTAAGGACGCTCTACAAGAGAGCTATATTGATAATCAAATAACATTTTTTTAATAAAAAAGTAGTTACTTGAAGAAAAATTCTTAGTAACTACTTTTTGAATTGGTGCCGGATGTGGGACTCGAACCCACACGGTATTGCTACCAACGGATTTTGAGTCCGTCGCGTCTGCCATTCCACCAATCCGGCATATTTATTTACACTAAATTATAACAAAGGCTTAAATTAAAATCAAGTATAAAGAAATATTTAATTATAATAAAAATATTTTTATGGTATTGAAAAAGTGTAAGGTATATATGAAAAAA
>NZ_JANKBY010000196.1:0-6722 GCF_024621905.1 Terrisporobacter muris | reverse complement strand
TAAAATTCATACTTTTCCTTCAAAGGGTAAAATAATAATGATATAATATTTTCTTACATGGAACCATAAATTTATGACAGAAATGAGGAATGACATTGAATAGCAGAACATTTGGAGGTGTACTAGAAAACTTACTATATATCTCTAAACAAAAAAAATCTTCTTTAGCCTCCTATTTAGGCTACGATGTATCTTATATTAATAAATGGGTAAATTCCAAAAACTTACCTAGTTTTAAAAGAGCAGTAGAAATTTGTGAAAATATTGCAAAATTTATTATAAAATCTCTAGATAATGATACTAGAAAACACTTAGTCGAATATTTTGAACTCGAAAGAGGGGACAACGATTTTCTTTATGAATATATAAAGAATACATTACAAGAAGTTTACTTCGAAAGCTCCAATAACAAAGGGACCCAAAATATCCCAATGACTTCTGTTTCACAAGAATATTATAATGTGAATTGCGAAGTAAAACCTACCTTATTACCAAAAGCCATACGTGAAGAAATAGAATTTAATGCTAGCGTTGGCAATGATTTAGATATTATTATTGCTATAAACTTATTCTCTATAGATTATAAAGATAAGGTTTCTCTTGTAGATATGAAAAAATATTTTTATGAATTAAGTAAGTATACAAATGTAAAAATTAATTTTTTGATAGGATTTGAAGGTGAGAATAAAGAAGAAATATTAAACTCTCTTCTTACAATTAATATTTTATCATCTTATCCAAAACTTAACTTTAAATTATTTAACTGTGCCATTAGTAAAAATACTGCATTTTTTATAATAAAAGATAGATTTTTAAGTACTACTATTTTTTCTAATGATGGAGAATGTTTATTTAGTAATACATCTAAAAATAAAAACTTAATTAATGAGTTTTATTATAGTTTAGAATACAAACTAAAAAACAAAGGTAAATATATTTCTCTAATAAAATCTCCTATGGAAATGATTGAAGATCAAACTTATGTGCAGTATATTATGAATAGTGAGCTAAGATGTCTTTTAGGTTCTATAAATGAGTTTTTCATGCCTCCAGACTTATTTATGGAAATTGCCCATAGAATATTTGGAGATCGTCCTAAACTTATAAATGAATTAAAAAAAATTAATGTATTTTTACACAATGCAACTTATAAATGTAAATTAAAAGTACTTATATACGAACTAGAACTTAGAAAATATATGTCATCTGGATGCCTTCATTTCTTTAATACTCCAGTGACTTTAACATTTAAGGAAAGAGAAAGACATATAGAATATATAGAAAAAATATTAAAAGAAAATAATAAAGTTGAAATAAGGCTAGTAGATGGTAACTTTGTAGAGGATTTTAGACATGCAGATAATCCATCTTTCTACCTTTCTAAAAATCTTAAGTTTATAAAAGTTCATCCTGTTTCAGGTAAAAATGATTACTCTATATTAAGAGATAACGAAATAAAAAAAATGGTCGATAATTTATTTGATAAACTTTGGAATTATGGCAATGATTTAATTTTAGTAGATAAAGATGATATATTAGAAAGAATATCAAAATCCATAAGTTATACAAGGATAATAAGTGAAAACTTAGGTGAAGATATACACTAGAATAAAAAAAGTGAACTTATATAAGTTCACTTTTTTATATTAAGCAGCCATACCTGCTTCTATTTTAGCTTTTCTTTCTTTATTTAATTTAGTCATTCCTTTAGCTGCAGTTATTAAGCATATAAATGCTGCTACTACGAATCCTAATATTATCATCCAAGTCGTATTGTATCCTAATGCTCCTGCTAATACACCGAATAATACTGATCCAGCTGAGAACCCTATTGCGAATACTAATTGTAACATACCAAGTATACTACCATATGCTTTTTTACCGAAGTATTCTCCAACTACATAAGCTGGTGTCATCATGTAAACAAATACTGCTACACCTTTAACAGCTGAATGTAAGTGAGCAAATATTGGGTTGCTTCCAGCTAATATTATAAATACTCCTGATGCTGCAACTGCAACTGCAGATATAAGTAAAGTTTTTACAACTCCTAATTTATCAAAGAACACTCCACCTACAACATTTCCTGCTAATGAACATATAGCAAATATTGAACCTGTAAGTGCTATTACATTTGGGCTTAAGTTTAATACGTTTTGGAAATAGTTTGCATATTGTACTGAATAAGCCGAAACATAAAGTCCTACGAATAAGAATCCAATACCAAACATCCAGAAGAATTTGTTACTTTGAGCTTCTTTTAAAGTATATGATATATCTATTTCATTTGCATTTTCTTCTTCTGTTAAATCATTATTTCCTGTTACTACTTCACTAGCATCCTTTGGCATTTTAACTAAGAATAAAGCTATAACTACAGCAACAACAAGTGCTACTAAACCAAATACAAAGTATGATTTAGATGTTCCGTTTGCAACTATTGAACGTATAACTAATTGTTGCATGAATATATTACCTATAGATCCACCAGCAAACGCTATACCTAAAGCCTTACCTCTAACATTTCCGTCAAACCAAGAATTTATTAAAAGCGGTACTCCTATAGCTGATATAACAGCTGCACCGATATTTACTATAGCTGCTACTGCATAGAATTGCCATAACTGTGTACACATAGAGAATGCCATAAATCCTCCACCTGTAAGTATTGCCCCTGCAGTGTATATTAATTTTAAATTAACTTTCGCGAATAAAGAACCTATAACTGGAGCTGCTAGCGCTGATACTATTGTTCCTATTGAGAATATTAATGAGAATCCTGTTAAACTGAATCCATGTTCTTGTATAACTGATCCCATAAATAATGGTTGTATGTTAGATGCTATACAGAATGGTATTGCTTGTATTAACATACATACTATTAACATCATCCAACCTTTTTGTATTTTCTTTTTATTCATAATTTAATTATTCTCCTCTCAATCTTCATCTGAGCTTAAGACCCCCGGTAGGTTGTCTTTTTATTTGTTAATAGAATAACACAGAATATAATTGATATAATAGAGAAACAAAAGGATGAATTGTGAATTTCGTGAAATTTAAAATTCACAATTCATCCTGAAAATATTTTCCTGGAATTTTGCGCATAATTAATTTCATAATTTCCTTTTAATCCTAATCTGACCTTATTTTAGATTCCCCAAGTAAAAAACCTATTGAGGTACACATCAAATCCCTAAACTGAGATAATATAACTCTATCTGTATGGATGTTATTTTTATATATAATTAAAATCACAATTGCTGATATTACTGTAATAATAAGCGCTATAGATATTTGAACCGAATTTCCATCACCATAATCATACTCTCTTATTCTTTCACATATATCTTTATGCTCTTCATTGCTTTTTCTTGTCAATGACTTTGTTCCTGTATTTTTTTTATTACTGTTTTTTGTATTAGAACTTAATATAAAACCAAAAACTGATGCCAGGGAAGATCTAAATATAACTTCAATATCCTTAGAAATTTGCAGAGAATCTACATCAACTACTGCGAAATATATAATTATCCCAAATTGTAAGCCTCCTATAATAACTAGTGATTTAGCAGCTAAATTAAGTTCATCCCAATCATGTTTTAACTCAGATTTTAAAGCATGAATTCTACTGCCCAACCTTCCCCCTCCTTTAATATTTCTTCTTAATGAATATTATTTAACAAAATTAAATATATGCAAAAAAACACACCTAAATCATTAGGTTTAGGTGTGTTTTAATTATTTGTCCCATATACAAAGTCCTATAGTTCCAGCTCCAGTATGAGATCCTATGCTAGGACCTATTTTTGTTTCTACTATTCGATTAAAATCAAGTTCATTTTCAATAACTTCTTTTAATTTTTCAAATTCAATTTCATTGTCTCCATGAGCAATACCAATTCTCTTATCTTCTATGTTATCTTTTATATATTTTTTCACCATACTTATCATTTTTGATATAACTTTTTTATGACCTCTAGCTTGGTCTATATTCACTATAAATCCATCTTGCATTTGTAATATTGGTTTTATACTCAACATACTTCCTATTACTGCTTTTGATGCCGATAGTCTACCTCCCTTTTTTAGGTAGTCTAAATTATCAACAGCAAATAATACTAATATATTATCTCTTATATCTTCTAATTTTTTTATTATTTCATCTATTGATTTACCTTCTTCATTCATTTCACAAGCTGTAACAACTTGAGCTCCACATCCATAAGATAAATTTAAGCTATCAAATATGTAAATTTCTCCTTGTAAATCATTCTTTGTTATCATTGCAGATTGATATGTACCAGTAACTTTAGATGATCCACTAATATATAGTATCTTTTTTCCTTGGTTTAAATACTTTCTAAATATTTCTTCAAATTGAATATATGTAGCTTGTGATGTTTTAGGTATTTCATCACATTCTTTTATAAGACTGTAAAATTCCTCATTTGTAAGGTTTTGTCCATCTTTATATTCAATATCATTGATTATTATTGTTAGAGGTATTACTTCTATATCATATCGTTTAACTAAGTTCTCTGGAACATCTGCTAAACTATCACATATTATTTTTAAATCACTCATTACGTCTATTCTCCTGTCTTTATTCTATCCTATTTCTCTCTATTGCATTATTAGACATCTGCTTTATAGTCTCAAATACTATATTTAATGTTTCCATATTTATATCCTTTGTTATATAACTATTCCACTGTTCAAACAAATCAGTTAATCTTACTTGTACTTGTATACCCTTTTTTGTTAGTTTTATTCTATTTGTTCTTTTATCATTTTCATCTTTTATTCTAAATATATATTCTTTTTCTTCTAACGATTTAATAGCTCTAGCTGTTGCTGCTTTATCCACTATTAAAGATTTAGAAAGTTCCTCTTGGCTCACATTAGCCTTTTCATACATTTCCATCAAAAAAATATATTCTGAAGCTCCTATTCCTAAATCTTTAGTGTTATTATTTATATAAGTTTGAAACTGTCTATATAAAACGGAGATACATTTTCTCATTTCTCTGTATTTTTTATTCATATTAATATCCTTATTTTTTATATTTCATTCCAATGAGTTTCTAAAAGAGCTACCACTTCTTCACTTTCATTTATTATTTCATGATATGCACTAATATTATTATCATTATATTCCATTTCAGTTTTAACACTTACTTTATCTCCATAAGTTAATTCCTTTTGATATTTTATTTTAACTGAATAAATTTTGTAATCAGTCATAATCTCAAAAGGTATAGTTTCCAATATCCACCCTAAATATGTCACATTGCCCACATGTAAATTCAAATCTATATCAGAGTATCTAACATTAAATTCTTTTTTGTAATCAACATTCTTGCATTTTGAAAGCTTTAATTTATTTCTTCCTATTGTAGGTGTTTTCTCTTCAACTCCATAGGCCTTATAATGTTCATCAGGTATTGACAATGGCCTTCTTTTTTTAGAATCAACTAATATAACTAGTGTCTTTCCTTCAAGAATTAAATCATCTTTATCATTATAGATTTTAAAATACCTAACTGCATAAAATTTATTCATACCTTCAATATAAGTTATAGCTCTAAGCTTTTCTTTGTATTTAACATATTTATAAATAGTGATTTCGTAATCCACTAACATCCAAGTATGGTTTTCTTTTACCATATCAGCTATGACAAATCCGTACTTTTCATCTTGACTCAGACCACAATCTGCCATAAAATTCATATAAGAAGTTAGAAAACACTCTCCTCTTGCATCCGTATCTCTATATGTAACTTCATATTCTTTAGTAAACACCCTTTCCATATCTTATACCTTCTTCCTATATATAAATAATTTTATTTATTTTGTATACAATTTTTAGTTGATATGTCAATTATTTTAATTATATTTAGTTGATATGTCAATCATTATTGATATTATTTCATAAAAAAGCCATAGTAAAAAATTCAACTTCTTACTACAGCTTTTCCTCATTATATATTATTAACTCTTAGATTTTATTTTTGCTTCACCAAGTAAAAAGCCTATAGAAGTACACATTAAATCTCTAAATTGACCTATTATTTCTAAATTTTCAGTAAATGAAAAAGTATATTCACCTAATATTACTAATGCAGATATTAGGGTAATTAATAAAGCTACTACAATTTGCACAGTGTTTCCTTCTCCATAATAATATTTAAGTGTTTCCTTCTTCATTTTACAGTCCTCAGTAATAGCTTTTTCTTTATCTAAACTAATAGTCACTTTTTCCATATAATTATCTTTATTCCTATCTTCTTTTGTTTTTGTATTAGAACTTAATATAAAACCAAACACAGATGCAAGAGATATTCTAAATATTACCTCAATTCTTGCATATAAATCAGTATCCTTTGATTTATAAATAGCCATGAATATTATAGAAAAAACTAAGAAAAAGCCAATATAAACTAAAAGTTTTGCTGCTAAATTTAATTTATCCCAATCCATTAACAATTCTTCAATTAATGCTTGTATTCTACAAAATCTCATAGGTGTCACCACCTTATAGGTATGATTTCCGCCCTCTATCCATAATATTACATAAATTAATATTTTGTGATAATTTTTTATTTCTGTCCATACTTACTATTTTTATTATTCACAGTAAATATTAACACTTATAATGTATGTATCAAAAAAGAATAGTTATTATAACCACAGTTATATTAACTATTCTTTTTTATATA
>NZ_JANKBY010000195.1:0-6740 GCF_024621905.1 Terrisporobacter muris | reverse complement strand
AAATTATGTAAGAGGAGGAGGTTGTATGTTTATAACTACAGTTATCAAAATGTCCACAGTTTTAAAGGTAATATTTTTTATTGTCCTTGTAGTAGTAATTATAAGGTATATAAAAAATATAAAAGCATCTGTTGTAGGGAGTAAAAAAACTATTAATTATCTGTTGAGAAGAAACACCAAATCATTACTTAAAAATAGATACAATATGTTTAATATACATAATAGGAATGAAGATGCCAAGGTGTACAACATAAATAGTGATGAAGATGTAATTAGATATGCAAATGGAGATGTTTACAAAGGGCAAATCAAAAGCGGCATAAGAGAAGGACTTGGAACTTGCTACTTTGCAAACAAAGATGTTTATGAAGGTATGTGGAAAGATGATAAGATGGAGTGTGTAGGTAAGTATGTATTTGCGGATAGATCTTTTTACAGTGGTGATTTTAAAAATGGATGTAAAGAAGGTATAGGAGTTTATACTTGTGATGACTACAAATATATTGGCCAGTACTATGCAGATAGAAAGGGTCGAGTAGGAACTTTTCACCTACCAGAAAATTCATATTTAAAGGTTATTATTGAAAATGGAACAATTGTGGAGGGCACATATATAAGAGAAGGACATGAAGAGGAATATATTTATAATGTGGACTTAAGTAATGAAAGAGAAGTGATTAAAAATATTAGATCTTATTTTGTGAGAGATGTTTCTAATATATAATTTAATAATATTGGAGTGAATATTATGAAAAATCAAAATGAGGATTATAAAGTAAAGCTTGTACCATTTGTTATGAATCGTGGAGTGAAGAATGCAGGAAAGACACCTTATGGAGTAGCTATGATTCAAGCAAAAAATATGTGGAGTGAATCTAACAGGGGAGAGGGAATAAATATTGCTGTAATAGATTCTGGTTGTGATATAGAACATGAAAGTTTAAAGGATAATATAGCGCTTGTTAGAAATTTTACGGATGAAGATAAAAAAAATCCTAATATTGTTGTGGATAGAGTTGGTCATGGAACTCATGTGGCAGGAATTATAGCCGCCAATGGAGATAATAATACAATTTTCGGAGTTGCTCCATGGGCAAATTTGTATATCTTGAAGGCTATTGATAGAACTGGAAGTGGAAAAGTAAGCTGGGTAATTAATGCTATAAATTATGCAGTAGAAAAAAAAGTTGATATTATATCAATGTCTCTCGGTATGTCAAATGATGACCCAAAGTTAGAAAAAGCTATAAAGAATGCTATTAATAATAATATATTAGTAGTATGTGCAGCTGGTAATGAAGGAGATGGAAATGCAAATGATTTTGAATATTCATATCCAGCATCTTATGTAGATGTGATATCTGTTGGGGCTGTAGATAAAAAAGGAGTGCCTGCTAGCTTTACAAATTCAAACTTAGTAGTAGATTTAGTGGCGCCGGGAGTAGATATAGTATCTACTTATCCTAATAATCAATTTGCTAGCTTAAGTGGAACTAGTATGGCAGCACCTCATGTTACTGGAAGTTTAGCATTATTGAAAAACTGGTCACACGAAGAATTTCAAAGGGATTTAACTCAAGAGGAAATTTATGCACAACTTATAAAATACACAAAAAATTTAGGGTATCCCAGAACCGTACAAGGAAATGGATTAGTTTATTTAAAAGATAAAAAATAAATAATTTTTAAAGGCTTGAAACTTAATTATAATAAGTTTCAAGCCTTTTTTTCTGGAAAAAATATAAAATTTTATTTTTTCTCTTAAAATTTAACAAAAAAATGGTATAATGTATAAGAAAGTAACAAAATTGTAACTAATTAGATGATTAAAATTAAAATATATGGAGTTGAGACAATGATTAAATTTACAAAAGTAGAGAAACAATACTCTGACGGAAATAAATGTCTAAAAGATATAAATCTTAATATAGATAAAGGCGAGTTTGTTTTTCTAGTAGGACATTCAGGAGCTGGAAAATCAAGTCTTCTAAAATTAATAACTAGAGAAGAAAAACTTACAGATGGAAGAATTGTAGTTAACAATGAAAACATAACTAATATAAAAAATAGATCTTTACATAAATACAGAAGAAATATAGGCATAGTCTTTCAAGATTACAGGTTAATCAAAGAAAAAACTGTATATGAAAACGTGGAATTGGCACTTAGAGTAGTAGGTGAAAAGCCAAAGAATATAAGACCTAAGGTTATGGAAGCTTTAGAAAGAGTTGGAATAGCTCATAAATATAAAAAATATCCAGATGAATTATCAGGTGGAGAATGTCAAAGAGTTGGAATAGCAAGAGCTTTAGTAAATAATCCGTCAATTATTATAGCTGATGAGTGTACAGGAAACCTTGATATGGATAATTCAATTTCTATAATGAAACTTCTAGATCAAATAAATAAAAAAGGGATTACAGTAATAATGGCTACTCATAACTTAGAGTTAGTAAGAGAATTTCCTAGAAGAATTGTTAAAATTGAAGGTGGCAAAATAATTTATGACACAAAGAGGTGCGAATAATGAAAATAATGTCAAAGATAACATATAGTTTAAAGCAAGGATTAAAAGGTGTATTTAGTAATAAAACCATGAGTTTTATTTCTGTAGTTTCAGTAACATCTGTTTTGGCTATACTTGGAATAGTATTATGTATAGTATTAAATATTAATTCATTTATGGAAAAAACACAAAATGAAGTAAATGAAATTAGAGTAGCGCTAGATTCAAAATTAAGCGAAGATGATACTTTATATATAAAAGAAGAATTAGCAAAAATAAATGGAGTTGAAAGTGTTAAATATCAAACTAAAGATGAAGCTTTCGATAGCATGAAAGATAGTTTTGGCGAGGATAAAGAGTTGCTAGAAGGAGTGAAAAATCCTTTAGATGATTATTATATAGTAACTATTGCTGATTCGCAAAAAATTAAATCATTAGCAAGAAGTATAGAAAAAATAGAAGGTGTTGTAGAAGTCCAATATTATGAAGAAATAATGGAAAACTTTTTAAAAGCATCAAATACTGTAAAACAATTTGGAGGAATTGTAATAGGATTTTTATTAATAATTTGTTTAGTATTAATATCTAATACAATAAAAGCTAGAGTATACAGTAAAAAAGAAGAAATACAAGTTATAAAATACATAGGTGGAAGCAATAGATTTGTTATAGCACCATTCATAGTGGAAGGGTGTATAATAGGTATATTTGGTTCCGTAATATCTCTTGGAGTATGTACTGGAATGTACAAATATGTATTAGAAAATGTGCAGATATCTCTAAATTCAATTGTGGGAGATATGATGTTGCCTCTTTCAAGTGTATCTTACTTATTAGTTTTAGTATTATTTGTTACAGGAATAATGGTAGGAATATTAGGAAGTGGACTATCTGTAAAAAAATATTTAAAAGTTTAAATAATAATTTGGGGGAAGAAATATGAAGAAAATAATTTCAACAGCTTTAATATGCTCTATGTTATTTTCAGCTACTAGTGCAATAGATGTTAATGCTGAAAGTACAGAGAGTAAATTAAAAACTAATCAAGAAAAACAAGATGAACTAGATGTAAAAATAAACAATTTAAATGAGAAAACAGAAAAATTAAAAGAAAAAATTAATAAAGCAAATGAAAAAATAGAAAAAATTAATAGTGAATCTAAAAGATTAAAAGAAGAAATTAAGAAATTAGAAGAAGATATAAATTCTAATGAGGAGATTTTAGGTGAAAGATTAAAAGTTATAAATAATAACTATACACTAGGTTATTTAAAGGTTATACTAAGTAGTAATTCTATTTCTGACTTTTTAAATAATATTTATATAGTGCAAGAAGTTGTAGAACAAGATAAACAAATGTTAAAAGACTTAGAAGCTGATAAAAGTGAAGTAGAAGATAAAAAAGAAACACTAGATAAAAATAAAGAAGAAGCAAAAGTAATTAAAGATGAGTTAGTGAAAGATAAAGAAGGTTTAGAGGAAGATAAATCAGAACTGAAAGCTCTAAAGGAAGAATTACTTAAGGAAGAAGAAGCATTAGAAGAAAAGCTACAAAAAATAGCAGCAAAGGAGTCTGCAGTTTCTAATAATTCAATTTCTGATAATTCAAACTCTGGTAGTTCATCTACTTCAAATGCTGTAATATCAAATGGATCATGGCCAGTACCTGGATACAGCAGAATATCTTCTCCTTTTGGATATAGAATACATCCTGTGTTAGGTACTAAAAAATTACATACAGGAATAGATATACCAGCTCCTACAGGAACTCCAGCTGTAGCTGTTGCCAGTGGAACAGTAATTTATTCGGGAGTTCAAGGAAGTTATGGAAATACAGTAATGATAAGACATGACAATGGATTAGTATCGCTTTACGCTCATAATAGTTCTTTAGTAGTTAAAGTAGGAGATAGGGTTAAAAAAGGACAAGTTGTTACTAAAATAGGATCAACAGGAAGATCAACAGGGCCACATTTACATTTTGAAATTAGAGTAAATGGAACTCCTCAAAACCCATTAAATTACTTATAATCTTTTTGGATAAGGAGTAGTATTTATGCAAGAATATGTGGTAGTAGACTTAGAAACTACAGGACTAGACCCATATAGTGGTTGTGAAATAATAGAAATAGGTATAACAGAAATAAAAGATAATCAAATAGTAAGAAACTATTCAAGATTAGTAAAACCAGATAGAATGATACCTTCTTTAATAACAGAAATAACTGGTATAACAAATGAAATGGTAGAAAATGAAGAAGGTATAGAAACAGTTTTACCTAGATTTAGAAAATTTTTAAGTGATAGAGTAATGATAGCTCATAATGCTAAATTCGATTTAAAGTTTTTAAATTATTATTTGCAAAAATATGATTTAGAACCTATAGAAAATCATTTATGTACTATGGAAATGCTTAAAAAATGTAAATCTTATAAAGGAAAAAATAAAAAACTGGAGACTGCATGTAATTATTATAATATTAAAAATGAAAATGCTCATAGAGCTGATAGTGACACGAAGGCTACAGCAGAGTTATTTTTAATAATAAAAGATGAAGTTTTCCCAGGACTTATATAATTAAGCCAAAGGGCTATAGATTAAATCTATAGCTCTTTTTTATTGTAGATCCCTGCAGTGTCTTAAAGTGTTTTGTGGGATACGTTCTCAAGTAAAGCTAATTTTTTAATCGAGTTTTTGTGTTCAAGAAATGTATAGATTCATATGATATATTAGTAGAAATAATAGGGGGATTAAATATGAATCACATTTATGTAAATATTTATATAGATAAAGTTAAGTTTTACATAGTTTACTATGAGCAAAATGAAAAAAGAAAGATTAAAGATGATGAAATCATATTGCCTATTTCTTTTAGTACAGGTGATAAATTATTTTATATAAAAAAACTAATAAGTACTGTTATTGATCAATATAATATAGAAACCTATAACTTGGAAGTAGACAACGATATTGGCGTAGAAATAGTAGATGCAGTTAAGATGGAAGGGGTTTTAGAAGAATTATTTTCAAGTAAAGGAGTAATACTATGGAAATAAGTCCAAAATTAAATTTAAAAATACTGCAAAAGATTAATTCAGAAGGCGTAAATTCAGCTTTGTATATAGTGGAGGATAGGCAGCTCAATTGTGAGATGATATTAAAACAAATAGACAAGAAGAAATTAAAAGAATATGATAAATATTTTGAAGAGTCTAAGAAAATATCTTCATTAAATCATCCTAATATCATAAAAATAAATTATGCAACTTATGATGATGAGTATATTTATATAACAATGCCTTATTATAGAAATGGATCTTTAAATTATATTTTAGACTCTAAAAGTTTAACAGTAAGGGAAATTATAAAATATGCCATAGATTTTCTATCTGCTCTTTATTATATACATGATAATAATATGATTCACTGTGATATAAAACCTAATAATATCCTTATAGATGATAATAATCAAGCAATACTTGGTGACTTTGGTTCCGCTATACAACTTGATATTCATGGATGTGGAAAGTTAAAAAATGTTTACTATAAGCATATAGCTCCAGAACAGTGTTTCACATCTACTGTAGATAGTAGTATTGATATTTATCAAGTTGGAACTACTTTGTATAGGATGTGTAATGGGAATGAAGAGTATAATAATCAACTTAAGAGATATAAAAACTTAAATGACTTAAAATTAGCCATATCAAATGGAAAATTTCCTGTAAGGAAAAAGTATTTACCTCATATACCTAAATCTTTAATTCAAGTTATAGAAAAATGCTTAAAAGTAAATAGAGAAGAAAGGTACGGGAATGTATTAGAGATTTTAAATGATTTATCAAAAGTTAAGGAAAATCTGGACTGGAGATATGATAAAAGAAATAAGGATTATTTTACATGGATAAACGATGATAACTATATTGTATTAAAACGAGAATATAAAATATGGTTTATAGAATCTAACATTATAAAAAATAATATAGAGTTAGAAAGTAAGGCGCAGGGATATAGAATAATAAGGAAAGTTATAAAAGAAAATGAAAAAACCCTACTTTAATCCGTTCAAGTAGGGTTTTTCTTTAAAATATATTATAAAAAGGGGTTTATTAGGGAATATATTTTATTTGGGGAGTAATCAGTTATTGGGGAAATAACTGTATACTTATAATAACAAAATTCGACAAAATACGCAAGAGTTTTTGTAAAAAAATATAATGTTTTTTTAGAAAG
>NZ_JANKBY010000194.1:0-6737 GCF_024621905.1 Terrisporobacter muris | reverse complement strand
CGTATACTTTTTCTTTTCCTCCAGCTAATTTTCCATTTTTAAGCTCTTTAACTGTATCATACACACCAACATTTACTTTCTTTAAAGCTGATGTTAATACGTTATCTGGAGCTAAATTGGATCAAAATAATGTTAAAGAAAATGATAAAGCTCTTGGATTTTGTAACGCTAGAATGGGATTCAACAAAGGAGAATTACACATTTATAGAAATAGACTAGAGTTTATATGTAAAAATGGAATAGAAAAAATGTACTACTGTAATTTAAAAACAGTAAAAAAAAGTTTTGGAAGCATTGACTTAAAAACTATTGATGGTAAATATGAAACTTTGTCAGTGCAAGATAGAATGGATGAATTAGTAAAATTCTTAAATGAACAAATTATTTACTCTAAAGAAAATAGCCAAAACATAGAAGTAAACAAAGATACTACTATTAAGATTGATGAAAGTAACATTTATGAAAAAATTAGGAAACATTTAAAAGAAAAGGACGGTAAGGTTCATATTGTTATGATAAATAGCCAAATTGATTTTTCACGTGAAGAATTTGAGTGTTCTAGTAAGTATACAAATGAAATAGATCGTGTATTAAGTTCTATGCAAGATGAAGGGTACGAAATAATTGATGTGAAATATGACATAAGAAAAGACTCAGATGGACGATCATATTATGATTATTATCGTACGTTAATAATGTACAGGTAGAAATGTTGAATTGCTATTTTTCTATAAAAAGCAGCTAGGTTGGATATATCCCTAGCTGCTTCTTTGTCTGCTTAAAAGTTCTTTCTTTTTTATTTTAAATTTTTATAAAACTTATGTATAATAATCTATAAATAGTTGAAAAAAATATAAAACTAAGTAAAAAAACAGTAATATAATATTAATTAAAAAACAACTGGAGGTATTATGACTTTATTTTTTAATATTTTATTTGCATGGATAGCTCTAATATCAGGAATACTTCTAAGCATCATATGGCTATTGAGAATTGTACAAAAGAAAATACAAAAAGATCGCAATAATGAATTATTAATAAAAATAGATAAGTTTTTAAGAACAATAAATAAGTTTTTGAGGAAAAATCACATTAACTTAGGATATTTATTTTTATTATCATCATTTATTCATGGAATGCTTTCCTCATATTCAATCATAAGCTTTAATTATGGAACAATTGCTCTTATAATAGGTTTACTTTTATGGCACACATTTGTTGATAAGAAAAATATAGGAAAAGTGTGGATACAAAGACATAGAGAGTTAACTGCCTTGCTTATTATTATTACGGTATTACATATATTTGAAGTTGGAGGATTTGTGGGATTTGATAGAGTTATTAATAGTATTAAATCAGACTTCAGTCCTAACATAAGTACAAATGAAGGCAGTTCAAACAGTGACTGCAAAGATGGTGTGTATGAAGGTACTGGCTATGGATATGGTCCAGACCTTAAAGTTTTAGTGACTATAAAAGATGGTATCATTGATGAGATTTCCATAGTTAGCCACAATGAAGTTGGCGAAAGATTTTATGAACCAGCTTTTAATTCTATTCCCGAAAAGATAATAGAAAATCAAACATATGATGTTGATGCAGTAAGTGGTTCAACTTATTCTTCAAAAGGTGTTATTGATGCTGTGAAAGATGCCTTGTTAAAAGCTAAAAAGTAAGATTAAAGTTATTTTTTACAATATTTCATTTTTTTCGCCTCACCTTTTCAATATATCTGTAAAGAATATATTGTTTGTATATTCTATTGTAAGGTGAGGCGAAAACTTCAAATTTTCGTAAATATACTCCTTAAATTTTAGGATTTAGGTTGTAAGTATACTTACCTAAAATTTAAATATATCTTTTATCCATTGAACTATGGTATTAATTAAATAAAAGATTTAATGCTTGAACTTAAACTAATACGTTCAAAGTGATTTATTTTATGTTAAATTCTTTTTTGATTAATTTTACTGCATCTTTTATTAGTAATGATAAAGGTTTACTTTCTATCCCTACTATTTCTAAATTTTCTGGTACGAGTGGTAATAATATCTTAAATGCTTCACTATCACACACTGCCTCATATGTTAATACTTTCTTCTGTAACAAATTTATAAATATGTTCCTTTAGATTATTTGCATACCCATCTCCAATATCGAATCTTCCAGTGTAGAACTTATCAGTACATTCTTTATCAAAATACAACTCAAACTTAGTCTTATAATAGCCTTCAATACATTTAACATGATGTATTTTTGTCAGTGTTTCAAGTATTTCATTAGCAACTTCAAACTTATAAACTGAACCATCATCTATTTCTTCACTTTCTGACCATACAAATCTTGTGTAGATAGTATTATCAACTTTATCAGCAACAGAAACTTCATTATCAGATAATGTATTATTATTTTTATCAGTAGTATTTTCTATTTTTAAATTATTAGATAGTGTATTTTCAATTATTTCAATAAATTCTTGCGATGTATCTTTTATTTCTTTAAGCAATTTTTTCTTTTCTTTAATATCAGTATTTTTAGAGTAATGATTTAGGTATGATAAAGAGTACTCACTTGTATCTATACCAAAATATGAACATACAGAATAAGCAACCATTTCAGCTTGAAATTCTTTTTCTGCTTTTGAGTATTGGTTACTAGTAGTAGCAGTATGTAGTTTTGCATGAGCTAATTCATGTAATAGTGTTTTTACATTCTGTAATTGGCTATTACGAGGGTTTAAAGCTACTTCTTTACTTAGAGTGTAACTAACACCTTTAGAAACGCCTAATTCACTTTTAGGAGCGATTATATCAACTCCGATACTATGTGCAACATTTTCTAAAGATTTATACATCTTATCATAGTCTTTGACTTCTCCATCAAGCCATTTGTTAGGGAATAATCTAGGTAAATCATCAGTAGTTGCATTAGTTTGACTAACATCAAAAACATACCCTTTTTTGTATCTCATAGTAGTTGGACCTTCTTTTAGTAATCCATTCTTTAACTTCTCTTTTTGCTCTTTAGTAGCATGGTATAAACTTTTTATGTTACCTTCTTCATCATAAAAGTTTTTTACTGGAGTTGGAACTAATATTTGTATTCCTTTTTCTCCTTTATTAACAGTAAACCCATTATCTTTCCAAAATTTAAAAGAGCCTACTGCAACTGCTCCACTAAATTGTTCTTCTATTTTTGAGCAGTTTCCAATTGAATATTTATGAAATTTAGCCATATAACTTAAATACTCTTTTAAATCTTTTTCACTTTCAAAATAACTATTAAGTTTTTCATTAGTAGCTTTTATAATATCATCTACCGTTTCTTTAGCAGTTTCTTTTTTATACTTTTCTTTTGTTTTATATACTTTATTTTTATATTCTCTATCAATTAATTCTTTTGAGTTAGAAGTAGAATCAATACCATCAACTTCAACAATATTTATATCAAAAGAAGTAGCAGTGTTCATTAAAAAACTTAACTGTCTTTCTCTAAAATCGCTAGAAAATGTTCTTCCAAATGTTTTTAATATTTCATTATTGAAGTTATTAGTTATTATTTGCATAGCACAAATAGTATTAGTAAATTTATCATCATCACTATATACAACAAGAGTTTTCAAATCTTCCATTTTATCATTAAGTGCATCTAGTTTAGTTGTTAGCTCTAAATGAGATAAGTCATTTTTACATAAAAAATTAACTGTAGACACAACATCATCTACAGCCTTATCAAGTAAATCACTATTCATTTTTATACTCATATAATCATCTCCAATTTTTATATTTTAAAAATAAAGAAGAGATATAGAATGAATCTATATCTCAAAAAATAAGTTTAAAACTTAATTGATTATGTTATAATATAAATATAAAAGGAACTTCAATCTATGTCGAAGTAGAGTGATGTCCCATTAATTTTAAAAATTAACGTTTTTCAGATTTAAAATTAAGTTCAAAAAATTTCAGCTTAATTTTAATCTCTAAGCCACTCTCTCTTACAGAGTGGCTTTTTAATTTGTCATATATGTAGTTAGTCATTAGACTAAGACATATTGTACTAGTAATACTTATGACAATGTTTATCATTTGTTCCATACTTCCTCACCTCCTTCCTGTAAAGAAGTAGGTAAGTTTTGTTGTATGAAACACCACTCTATAGATTTTAGTTCCTAATATATTATATCATAAAATAATATGTTGCTAAAAATATCTATAACAATATTTTCTTTTCTTTATCATAGAAAACATAAGAAGTTTCTTGGTCTGATAATTCTTCTTTCCAAAAATTTGCTTCTTGTTCAGAAATACTAATCTTAACAGGATCATCTGTAAAAATATCTTTTATAATGAGATAATTATATCCTACATAATCAATATAAGCTTTATCTTTATCACTTGTTATAAAACATTCACACATTTTAATTAATGCTCCTCTCTTTACTATTTTATATATTTAATCAATTAATTTAGCATGAACTACCATTCTTGCATTTTTAAACTCATAACTACAAGTAGATAGTGTTAGTATGTTATCATCTATACTTATATTTTCATTAGATTTAAATATAGACTTATTTACAATTTTATTTATAAATTCTTTATATTCCTCACAACTATTAAAATGAGTTTGAATATAGTTATCCTTAGAACTTGTTGTATATGCTGAAAATACTTTATATTCTAATATTTCGCCATTACGTTTTGATATTTTTATTATATTATTTTCATAAAAAAAACTTTTTTTCTTAAAGTTTTTTAACTGACCAAACATTGTGTTATTTCTCATATAATGACCATAAATAACTGTATTCTTATCTAAAAAATCATTATTTCTATAATCTAAAAATATAGACCCTGAAGCCAAATAATTTTTATAAATGTCTTTATTTAGGTAATAACTATTGTCATTCGATTGTAGAACAGGATAATCTATATTAGTTCCAGGAACTTCTATCCAACATACATAGTCATCATTAATATTAGACATATCAATCACAGTATTACTACTCTTATTAGTTGAATTATTATCACTATTTTTTATAGTATTATTATCTATAAATTTATTATTATTTTTTTGTATTTGTAGTTCCTTATAAATATTATTTGATTTATTGTACTCATATAACTTAGATATAACTTTAGATGAACTTAATAAAAAAGTGAAAATGAGTACAAATGTTATTACTTTTTTTATTTAAATCACCTCTTTTATTTTTATATACCATACTCTATTTCTCTTTGAAGTCTATCATAAATATTTTGATTTTTTATATTATCAAGTTCACTACCAAGAGCTTTAGATATATTATTAATATCTTTTTTTGATATATATATTGTATTTGATTTAGATAGTTTTTTACTATTAATATTTGTTGTACTACATAGTTCTTTTATTTCTTTTAATGTGGCATTTCCCATTCTAGTATATAATTCTTTTATTTTATTATCTTTATATTCTTTGAACTTGTTAAGATGTTTTCCCTCTTGACCTTTTCCATAAATTCTTTCTAATTCTTTTTCATGTTTATTTAATTTATCAATTAACTCTTTATATTCTTTTGATTTATAGTTTTTTATATAGTAATCAGTTAATTTATCAAGATGAACTCTAGCATCACTCATTGTATTGTAATTATAGTGCCAATGTCTTTTATCGGAAGGTAAATTTTTTATAACATCATTTAATATTTTTTTCATTTCAATATCTTTCATTAGTATAGATTTTTTATCTGAATATGCTAAATTATCTCTAAGCAAAGTATTAATTTCTTTATATTCATTATCAAAATCTAATAGATGATTTATAAATTTACTTTTCATATTATCTAAAGTTTTTTGAGTTCTTTTTCCTCTTTGACTAGTTGGATTAGGTTCACAAATAGCAACATGAATATGTATATTATCAGTATTAAAATGAATTGCTCCACTCCAAATGGAACTATCTTTTATATTAGTTTTTTCTAAAGAATAATCTATAGATTTTCTAATTGCTTCTTTAATCTTTTCTTCGTCTAAGTCTTTTGTTAGTGGATCATACAATCCTTGATTTATTAACCAATCATTATCAAAGCTATATACTTCTTGCCATAATATACTTCCATTATTTTGAGCTTGAAGAAATTTATCTTTTAAAGCATCTTTTTCTTTTTTACTTAAAAGACTACTAGAACTTGTAAAAATTCCAGTAGTCTTTTGAGGGTTTCCCATATAATCATTATATAAAGAATATCTACTAAAAGCATTGTTTCTAATTGCTTCATCTCTATCAATATAATCTATATATGACTTAAATTTTTTATGAGATGATATTACAAATTTTGATTTAAAAACAACTGCTGGTGATGATTTAGAAGTAACTTTAGCCATTATAATAACATCTCACTTTTCTTTGCAATTTCTCTTAGAATTCTATTTTCAACTTCTTCTTTTGATACATCTAAAGCATTAGTTGTAAACTTAGAGGTAGTAATAGCTTTAAAATCAGAAGATGTAGTATTGAATATATATGCGTTCATAAGTTCAATTAATATTTGTGAATTTTTGTCGGCAGATTTTGAAGCATGAATCATACTATTAAGTTCTTGCTTTATATGTTGAGATAATTTTTTTGCTATAACATCATAAACATAATCAGATGTTAAATTAGAATTAGTTTTATGTTCTAATATAATACAATTAACAGCATTACTAAAAGAAGATATATTATTTTTTTCTTTATATTCTTCTATATATTTT
>NZ_JANKBY010000193.1:0-6760 GCF_024621905.1 Terrisporobacter muris | reverse complement strand
ATAATTAATAAAAGTTTGTTTATGGAAATATTAATAAAAGAAAGGAAAAAATAATGAATTTTAAGGAACTTTATGATAAAATTGTTAACTTGATATATGATAATAGAGGAAATATAGTAAAGCTTTCGTTCTCGGCATTGGCTCTATTACTTTTAATTATAGTTCTTTATTTTAGTAGTGATAGCTTTAATATAAATAATGAAGTTAATACCTTAGTTACGTATATAGAAGAGAGACAATACACTATGGCTGAAAATTATTATGATGATATAGAAAAAGAATTTTCAGATTCTAAAATGAGTAGATTTAATAAAAAAGTATCTAAAAAGCTATCCTCATTACTTATAAATAATGGAGATATGTATATTAATGGTCAAATAACAAAGGAACAGTATATGGGACTTGTAAATATAGTAAATGCACTTAATACTGTAAGTATTGAAACAACAAATTTGATTGATTTAGGAAAAAGAGTAGATGAAATGTATAAAGAAGAAAATATTACTTATGAATCAGCATATTCTTTTTTACAAATAACATCTTCTTTGAAAGGCATTAATGAAGGACTAGATGAATACAAACAACACATAAAAACTCTTTATGAATCAAGACAAATATATAAAGAAGGAACTAAAAATCAGTCTATAAAAAAATACCATGAAGCCATAGATTTATATGATAAAGTACTTAAAGAGGATGAAAAGTATTACTCATTGGCATCAAGTGCGAAGGAAGAATGTATAAAGGTAATGTATGATTATTATATTAATCAAGCTAAAAGTTTGGCAGATGAAGGAAAATATGAAGATGCGTTGAAATATTTGAGCTATTTAAGCCCATATTATGACGAGGATGAAATAGATGATTTAGAAGATAAGTATAATAAATATGTTTCTAATTATACTATGACAAGTAATGATATTATAAGTTTAATAGCAAGAAGAAGTGATGAGAATAAGAATGATTTGTCTGTAATATCGTACTTACAAACTGTAAATGGAAAAAGATATTACTATGGTGAAGTAACAAAAAATGATAAGGTAATAAATGAAGTATTAATAGATACTGCAACTAAAGAACTTTACTCATATAAATCAGATAAAAAAGATTATAATTGTATCTACAGCGATGCATACTTTAAGATAGACGAAAATAGTGGAGAAATAATTTTTTCTATAAATAAAGATTATGCCAAATCAATATTAGAAGATAAATTAGAAGAAAATGAGAAAAAATATAATAGCATAGAACTCTTAGATGAAGAGAAGCAAGAAAAATATAGCAATGATGATTTAAAAGGCATGATAAATAAAAATGGTAATATATATTACTATTTTATAGTTAAGACAGGATGGTTTAAACCAAAGGAAATATACTTAGTTAATATTTATGATAAAACTACTTATAATTTAACAAAAGATAAAATTCAACAACTTTAAACATAAGTAACTCAGTAAGGAGACACATAATGCAAAAATTAAAAGGAATAAATTTGGCCATTATTATATTAAGTGGTATATTAATTTTGACTTTAGGATTTGGTTATACACAAATTAATAACAATAAGATAGCTAAAAATACTTATATTAAAGATGTTAATATAGGAGGTTTAAGCAAAGAAGAAGCAAAAAAGAAAATATTAAATGAATTTAAAATTGACACAATAACATTTATGTATGATGATAAAAAATGGAATATTAACCCAAGTGATATAAAAACAAGTTATGATATAGATAAAACAGTAGAAAATGCTTATAATGTGAATAGAAGTAAAAATATTTTTTCTAATATAGTAGATACATTAAAATCTACTTTCGGAATCAAAAACTATATAAATATATCTATTGATTGTGATGAAGAAAAAGTAATCTCAGAGCTTGAGAAAATATCAAAAGAAGTAAATGTAAATATGGAAAATGCCAAATTAAATGTAGTAGGAAATAATATTGAAGTTACTAAAGATAAAGCTGGTTTACAAGTTGATATTAATAATACATTAACTAACTTAAAAAAATCTTTACAAGAAGGGATATTTGAAGATAGTTTAGTTGTGACAAAGGTTGAACCTGAAGTTAAAAAAGAAGATTTACAAGATATAAATACTTTAATTGGAAGCTATAAAACAGTTTTAGCTGATATTAGTCCTGGAAGAGTTGAGAATATTAAAATAGCAACTGAGAGAACAAGTGGTGTGCTATTGATGCCAGGGGAAGAGTTTTCTTATAACGAGCATACAGGTATGAGAACAGTTAAAAATGGATACAAAAATGCAACGGTAATTGTAAGTGGAGAAGCTGTACAAGGAGTAGGTGGTGGAGTTTGTCAAGTATCTACTACTTTATATAATGCAGTTCTATATGCAGGGCTTGATATAGTAAAAGTATCTAATCATTCTATACCATCAAGTTACGTTGATAAGGGTAGAGATGCTGTGGTATCTGATAGTGGATTAGATTTTGTATTTAAGAATAACTATAACCAGCCTGTATATATTCAAAATTACTACAACAATGGAGTAATTACATGTCAAGTTTATGGAAATAATAAAGATAAACAAAATATAGAAATTAGTACAAGTATAGACAAAGTAACTAAGGCTCCGATCAAAAAAGAAAAGGACCCAACGTTAGACAAAGGAAAAGAAAAAATATTAGAGCGAGGAAGGGATTCTTATACTGTATCAACTTATAGAAAATATTATGATGAAAATGGAAAAGAAGTAAAAACAGAAAAGGTATCAATTTCTTTTTATCCATCTAAACAACAAGTTTTAGCAATAGGAACAAAAAAAGAAGAAAAACCTCCTAAAAAAGAAGAAGCTGATTCTTCAACTAATGACTCTAATAAGGACGAAGGCAATAATGAAGAAAATAATAACAACAATAACAATGATGATACTGTAAGTGGAGACGATACTCCAAGTGAAGATGATAAACCTATAGAAAAAGAGTAGATTAAAGACCTAGGGTAACCTAGGTCTTTTTGTATGAAAAAAATTAATATGTTAAAATATAAAATTATACAAAATATGTGTAGATATATAATTTTTTGACTTAATATAACAAATGTGATATCTTAGATTATATGAAATGCAAGGGAGGAGATTAAAATTTTAGGAGAACAAATTAGAATAGACATAGAAAATATGCCTAGAAAAATATTAGATATAGATTTAATAGAAGAAAAAAATAGTGACTATACTTTCTTTGAAATAGATGAAGATGAAAATAATGAAACTTTAAAGGCATTAAAGCAATCTTATGTTACATCTAATTATAAAGATGAAACAATACTTAATTTACAGCAGGAGTTAAAAACGCATACTAATGTGTTACCAAAGGAAATAAAATTAGAGTCTTATAATAAATATAATAATGCATTGGAATTAGCACAAAAGAGTTATATAACAACGGCAATCAGGCTAGTAGATGAGGCATTACAAATTAATCCAAAGGATGAAGATATTTTAAATTTGAGAGGTCTTTTAAAGTTACTAAAGTGTGATTTTGCAAAAGCCTTCGAAAGTTTTTATACAGCTCAATGCTATGGGAATAATGAATTATCAAGAAAATATGTAGATAAATTATCTTCAAGGGAGTTTAAAGTATTCTTAGAAAGATATAATCACTCTATTAGATTTATTAATGAAGAGATGAATGAAGAGTCTATGGAGATATTTGATTCATTGATATTAGAAGATCCTGAACTTATTGAACCATATGTAATTTTAATATTATTATATGAAAAAATGGGTAAAACTGAGGAAAAAGAAGAATTATTAGATAGACTTAGATTTGTAGATGCTGATAATCATCTATTTGATAAAAATCACGATCATATAAATGAAGAAGAGTTTTCTGTAGTAGTAGCAAAAAAAGAAAATAAACAAATTGAAAAGTTAAAAGAGCATAAAAATATACTTAGCAAAAAGAAAAATATAGCTTATGTTATAGTTGGACTTTTAATAGTAGTTATTGGTGCAACAGCAATATATAGTAAAACTAAATTAGATAAGCTTAATGAAGAATTAAATAAAAAACAAGAAGCTATTTCTAAAAAAGAAAATCAGTTAAGTGCTAAAAATGAAGAGCTAGAAAAGAAAGAAAATGAAATATCTAAAAAGGAAGAAGCTTTAGATAAAACAACTAATGAATTGGATGATGCAAAACAAAAAGCGGAAGATGCCAAGTTAATAAAGCAAGGAGAAGAAGCCTTATTTATGAAAGGTGTATCTTATAAAAATGCTGGAGATTATGAAAATGCTTTAAAATACTTTAAGTTAGCAATTGAAAATAGTAAAAAATCAAGTTTTAAATCATCATCAATCTATCAATCAGGTTTATGTTATGAGAAACTAAACAAAGATAAGGAAGCTATATCTTATTACCAAAGATATGTTAATACATTTAATAAATCTTATGAATACTTTGATGATTCTTATTATAGAATGGGAATATTATATTATGAAGACAATCAATTACAAAAATCAAAAGATTGTTTCTACTCACTAAGATATGAAGATCCAGATAGTAGTTATTTAATAACAGAAAAAGTAAAAAATATTTTAAAAAAATAATTAATAAAAAAGATATAAGTTGAAAATTTATTTTCAATTTATATCTTTTTTTATTTTTAATGGAATAAGAGAGTTTTGGATAGCTAAGTTATTTAGAATTAAATTTATATCATACAGCGATTTAAGCAAAGTGAATTTTTAGTATATGTAAGTTGAATGAATAATAAGATATAGAAAGATTATTATTTTTTAGGAGAGATAAGATGAGTCAGGAGTTGATTTTGCCAATACTAAGAGATGGTAAATATGGGTTTATTGACAGGAACTATAATATAGCTATTAAGCCTAAATATAACTATGTCTCTAGTAGATTTAAAGAAGGATACTGTATTATTACTTATATAAAAAAAATAAGGAATAATACAAAGTGGGTATTTGGATATATAGATAATAAGGGGAATTCAAATTTTTTTTTACAGCTTGAAAGCGCAAATCAGTTTTGTGAGGGGTTATCAAAAATTAGAATAGATGGTAAATATGGATTTTTTAATACCAATTTAGAAGTTGAAATAAAGCCTATGTATAGAGCGGCTTTAAACTTTAATGAAGAGCTTTGTGGAGTGAGATTGAATAAAAAGTGGGGCTTTATAAATAAAAAAGGAATAATGACCATAGATCCTATATACTCTTATGTAAATAGCTTTTACAATGAAAGAGCCTTGGTAGAATTTAAAAATAGATATAGTTATATTGATAAAAATGGAAAAATAATAATAGATGGAGATTTTATTATGGGTTCTGATTTTTCGCAAAATTTAGCTAGTGTTAGAAAAGATAATAAGTGGGGGTATATAGACAAGAATGGGAAACTAGTAATTGATTATTTATATGATAAAGCAAAAAGTTTTAAAGAAGATTTAGCGCCTGTATGTATTAATAATAAATGGGGTTATATAGATAAATCGGGAAAACTAGTTATTGATGCAAAATTTGATTATGCATGTAGCTTTTATGAGGGATTAGCTAGAGTAAATGTAAAAAAAGGATATTTCTCCCAAGGGTATTGGGGATTTATAAATAAAGAGGGTGAAATGGTAATTAAACCTGTATTTAAATCCGCATCGGATTTTCTAGAAGGATATGCTCAAGTTAATGAAAATAAAAATAACTATATTGATAAGCACGGAAATTTAATTATTAGTGGTTCTCTTAGATGAATGTGAAAATTCTCTTTTAAAAATAAATGAAATGAATCATGCAAAAACAAATGAAGTATGTTAATATAATAATGTAAACAATAAGAATGATGTTTATAACAATTTGTTTAATTTATTTGGAGGGAACTTTATGAGTAAGGTTAATACAATGGAGCAAGACAATATTTATGTAAGGTACTCAATTATAATAGTGGGTATTACAATTATGTCCATTGGGGTAAATGGTTTTTTAAGACAGGCGCATTTATTAAGTGGAGGAGTAGCTGGTGTATCAACGGCAATTAACTATTTATCTAATATAAATGTTGGATTTATTACATTTTTTATTAATATACCTATCTTTATTTTGGGATTTATATTTTTGGATAAAGATTTTTTAATTACAAGTTTAATTAATATGATACTTTTTTCTGTAATTATAGGTATAACACAAGAAATAGGTAGCATTATACCTGTTGATGATATACTACTTCAAAGTGTATATGGAGGAATTTTATGTGGGGTTGGTAATGGATTAGTATTCAGAACTAAATCATCTCTTGGAGGAACTGATATAATAGGTGCAATCTTAAAGAATAAATTAAATATTGAAATGAAGAATACTAGCTTTGGAATAAATTTAGCAATTGTTTCTGTTAGTTCTTTATTGTTTGGATTGAATTTAGCACTATATACATTAATTGCCATGTTTATTAATGCACAAGTTATGAGTTATATAAAGGATGCGCTAAATGATGAAAAAGCAGTTATGGTATTTTCTAATAACTCACAACCTATAGCAAATGAAATTATGGAGACTCTAGTTAGAGGTGTAACTTTCTTAAATGCAGAAGGTGGATATACTCAAGAAAAGAAAAAAATTATTTATTGTGTAGTTTTATCTAGAGAAATTCCAAAAATAAAAGAAATTGCATTAAAATATGATGAAAGAGCATTTATTTCAGTTAATGATATAAATGAAGTTAAAGGTAAAGGATTCAAAGAAAAGTTTTTATAAAGTAAAGCCAGACTATGTTCTGGCTTTTAT
>NZ_JANKBY010000192.1:0-6797 GCF_024621905.1 Terrisporobacter muris | reverse complement strand
AATTTTAACTCAATAAACAGTATTGATCAAATATATAAATTTATAATATACCTATATTAGCAATAAAAGTCAGCAAACATTTGCTGACTTGTTATTTTTATTTGATTAAATATTCATATCTTTTCTTTTATAAACTAAATAAGTACTTAAAATAGAAACAAACATTATGCAAATCCCTATTATAACAAATTTCGCTTCAAATCCATTTTTTAAAAGATCACCCGGAGCATAATAATCAAATGGCGAGAAATACTTAAGAAATTCAAAATCTTCTTTTAATTTCCCTATTATTCCAAATAAGTAAGAAATAAAAAATATTCCAATTGATATGGGAATCCCTCCTTTGTCAGATTTAACTAAGGCTGAAATTAATATTCCTATAGACATAAAAACAAGCCCTAAAATAAACATTCCCATATAAACTGTTTTTATATTTATTAAAAGATCCATAAGTTCCACATTATCTGGTTTTACAAATAAAGAAACAATAATTGTAATTGCTCCTATTATGACTATATAAATAAAATAAATTAAAATTATTGATAATAACTTTGTTGTAACAATCTTACCTCTTTTTATTGGCTTTGAGTATAAAAACTCTATAGTCCCTTGGCTTTCTTCTTTTATAAGGGCATTAACTCCAAGTATTGCCCCATAAACTGCACTAGCCATAGATATGTATTGAATAACATAAGCAAGATAATTAAATATATCTGAAAAATCCATTCCTGAATCTATATTAAAAGCTTTTAGCATATCTACTGATAAAGCACCCATTTTATCATTTACCAATTCTTGTATACCCATGTCAGCCATAGTTGGAAAAAGTGACATAAACAAAGCTATCATCATTCCACATACTACTGACCAAGTAAGGCATGATTTAAACAATCTTTTAAATTCAAATTTAAATATATTCATTATTTCTCTTCCCCCTTATTTTCATAGTAATTTAAGAAAGTATCTTCAAGATTTTCTTTTTCTATTAATAATTCCTCAATAGTATACTTACTTAATTCTTTTACTAGGGAATTTGCATCTTTATAATAAAGGAAGACAAATGAGTTATTTTTATTTTCATCCTTAGCTTCATTTAATATTTTTCCACCCAAATCTAATACAATTTCTTTATTAATATCTTTACTACTTAATGTGATTTTTAATCCTAAGGTCTCAGTTGCTTTCTCCAGTTCAATCACATCTATTATTTTTCCTTCTTTTATTACAGCAACTCTGTCACACAGGTTTTGTACTTCATTTAAATTATGAGATGATAAGAAAACTGTATTTCCCTTTTTCTTTTCTTCTACTAATATATTAAAAAGTTTTTTCTGCATAAGGGGATCTAAACCGTTTGTCGGCTCATCTAAAATTAAAAGTTTGGGATTTTGAATTAGTGCTTGTGCAATGGCTACTTTTTTCTTATTACCAAGGCTCAGTTCTCCCATCTTCTTTTCCATATCAAGTTCTAAGTCCATACATATTTTCCCCAAGTCTTCATCGCTAACATTTGGATAAAAACTTTGAGCATATTTCATTATATCTTTTACTTTGACAGTGTCATAGTATTTCACTTCACTGGGTACATATCCTATATTCTCTTTTATTTTGCAACAATCTTTTACAATGTCCATTCCAAAGATTGTTCCACTTCCACTAGTTGGATATACAAAGTTTAAAAGTGTCTTAATTGTAGTAGATTTTCCTGCACCATTTGGCCCTATAAACCCATAAATTTCACCTTCATTTACGCTTATATTAACACTTTCAATCCCTCTGTTTTTCTTATAACTTTTAGTCAGATTCTTAGTTTCAATTATCTTCACTATAAATCCCCCATTTTCATTTTATTTTATAATATTAGTATAGGATTTACTCCTTCTCCTTTCAAATACTTTTTTAATAGTATATCTATTAAAATTATATTAATCTAAAAAAGATTTACTCAGGATTATATCCTAGTAAATCTTTTTGCTAATTAAACTTAAATGGATTTATCCTAATAGCATTATCATATAAAAATGGATATGATTTATTTAAATATTTTAAGTAATCAACCCATTGTATTGCAATATTTTTATAAACCCTTAAAATATCTTTTTCCAAATGACTAATATCTAGCTGATCAGTTTTATCATTTTTATAAAAAGTAATCTCATCTCTTAAGTGTATTACTGACATAAGTAAGTCTGTAAAAATCTCATGTTGCATTATATTTTCATTACTAATTAAATCCACTAGTAAATTACTGCTTTCCAATAATACATCCATTATTTTATCCAGATCTATTTCTTCAATATCTATAATATACTTATGTTTTTCAACTTGACTCTTTACTTCATCTAAATCATTAAATAAAATTATAGAGTTTTTCCCACACTTATCTGCTTTTATTATTAAACGCATTAGCTTGTATCCAACTTCTGTAAAGAATAGTCCAATTAACATATTTAATTTTTCCATTCTTTCTTGTTTAGCTTTATAATCTATTAGTCTTTCTAAAATTAATGTTACAACTAAACTGTTTATGGGAATAAAACATAAATTCATTAAAGAATAATATGCTGTGTTTACAGCTTGACCAAATACAAAATAATGTATTATAAACATAATAGCTGATATGGCTACTAAGATTAGTGATACTACTATATAATGTTTTTTATTTTTCATCATTTTCCTCCTAATTTTACCAATACCTTGATTATTATATCATAGGAGAAAAGGTTTATCCTTATTATATTATCATTTATGTTTATTATCCAAGTAAAACATCATTCATATCGTATAACCCAGCATTTGCATTTACAATAAATTTAGCTGCCATAACAGCTCCTTTTGCAAATATCATATTAGATCCAGCTTTATGCTTAATTTCTAGAACTTCATCATCTCCTGCAAAAATCACATCATTGTCTCCTATAATAGTTCCACCTCTTATTGTATGTATAGCTAGTTCATTTGGCTGTCTTTTAGCAGACTTTCCATGCCTTCCATAAATATTTGTAAGTTCACTTCTTACTTCCTTAATAACATCTGCTGTCATATAAGCTGTTCCACATGGACAATCTTCTTTTCTATTATGATGTTTTTCTATTATTTCTATATCAAATCCATCTAATAATCTAGTTGCTGTTTTTACTAATTGAAGCATTACAGTTATACCTATTGATGTGTTTGAAGATTTAAATACTGGTATTGATTTTGCAGCTTCTTTAACTTTTTCATTTTGTTCATCACTGTGTGCTGTAGTACCTATAATTACTGGTATTTTTCTATCTATGGCATATTCCAATATTTCTTCCAGTCTAGATGCTTTTGAAAAATCTATTATTACATCAGCTCTTCCTACTATATCACTAAACTTAGGATATATTTTAAAATCTGCATCTTTTAAATCATAATCTGAAACTGCACAAAATACTTCTACTCCTTCAGTTTCATTTATACATTTTACTATTTCTCTTCCTGTATTTCCAAGGCCACTAACTATTATATTTATCATCACAATTCTCCTCTGTACAAAATGTATGCTTTCAATATAATGGTAATTTATGCTGCATATTAATGTCAATTAATTCACATAAAAATACCCTATTCTCCAAAAGAAAATAAGGTATTTTTTAAGTTATATATTAAGTTTTTATTAAATATCACATTCTTTTCTATTAATTGTTCTCGTTATCAATCTCTAATATTTATTAATTTTCATAAAAGTCTTATAAAAAACTACCCTTGAAGTCCATTAGCTTGTCTATCCATATTCTCTATAACAACATCATGAATATCTCCTTTTGAAGCACAGTATTCAAGTACCTTCCATGGGGTATTGGTGTGGAAATGTATTTTGATTAAACTTTCATCTCCAACTGCAAGTAAACAGTCTCCTTCTATATTTGACTCTATGTAATCATTGATTTCATCTTCTGAAAGATTATTTCCTTCAATTAATAATTGTGTATCAAATTTATACTCTAACATAATCATTCTCCTTTTTCTATTTTATTTATATTTCCTTACTTAATAGATTTTTAAACTAATAATTATATTATACACTAGTAGTATAGCTTTCTAAACATTTTCTACATAAAGTACATTTATATTAAATCCCTTAATACAAGTAGAACCACTATTTCCTAAATGGAAAAATGATGGTTTATTACATAAATTTAAATATATTAAGATATTTTACTTTTTTTATTATTCTCAACAACAAGATAAATCATAATAAGCACTACTGAAATAGCCATAGCCACAAGTAAATCCATAAATATTTTTTAATTACTTCCATTATTTAAAATTCCATTAAATGCAGCATTTACCCAAGTTAGAGGTAATACGAGTGAAAAATTTTGTACCATTTGTGGCATAAGTTGTCCCGATGCCAAAGTAAGTACAGTAACTATAGGTGAACAAATATTATCGCTACTAGTTTTTTCTTAGCTAAAGCTGTGGTAAAAATCCCTATACAAACAGCAAACAAACTAAAGACTACTATTAAAAGTAATATTGGTAAAATATTATTTAGATTCACATTTACTCCGTAAAATAAAGATACCGCTCCCAGTATTGCTATTACTTGTATAAATATAAAACAAAATGACTCCATTAATTCTAAGGATAAAAGTGATGAAATTTTTGCATGAGATATTTTACCCTACTTCCCAACTTCTCCTTAATATAAAATGTGTTTTTGAAAGCATGAACACTTCCTAGCAAAATCGCCATTTCTAACATTACTAGTGCAAAATACTCACCATATTCCATATCATCTAATATTGATTTTGATTTTTCATTTTCTCTACTATATTCTTCATTTTTTATCATATTTGAAATATTTACAGATGTCAAATTCATCTAAAGCTTCACAATAAGAACTTATTACTGCACTTTTACTTTCACCTACTATAACCAAATTTATTTCTTCTTTCCCACCTTCAAAAGAAAATATTATGGTAAATATATGAAGCAGGATAAGTGCTAAAAATATATTTGATAACACTGTATTTTTATCTCTAAGTCCTCTTTTTATGGAGGATAATATTATATTCTCTCTCCAATAAAAACTTTTATAGTAATTAATTATCTAAACCAATCATTTTACTATCCATTTGATTTTGCCATAAATTTAGCCATGTGTCTGTTTATATAATCATCAATATCATCATTATCACTATCAAATCCCCACTCATCTTCCAACACCCTTATACTTCTATAAGTTAAACCTACGTCTTGTTTTAATTTAAAATCTATAAGATCATATAACCAGCATTCACGAGTATTTTCTTCCCAAAGATTATTTGATTTAATATAATCATCTAAAACTAATTTGTATTTTAGTAAAGTAAAACGGTCGATAGTTATATTATTTATTCCTACATTAAATTTACTTCCCCTTGTCATAAGTTACCCCCTAGAATATATTTTTAATTAAATTATAGCATAAAAGCAGTAAAATTTAACTTTATTTGTCAGTATAAACTATTTTTCCCTCACTAATTGTATACTTAACTTTTCCTAGTAACTCACATCCTACAAAAGGTGAATTGCTAGATTTAGAGTCAAAATCTGTAACTGTCCATTTTTCATTTTCATCAAATATTACTATATCTGCAACTTCACCCTCTGCAATATAACCTCTATTAAGATTGTAAAGTCTAGCAGGATTTATAGTCATCTTTTCAAGTAAGCTCATTAGACTTATATGCTCCTTATTAACTAAAGAAGTTACCCCAAGAGCTAAAGATGTCTCCAAACCTATGATACCACTAGGACAAGCTGCAAATGCACGATTTTTTTCTTTATTAGAATGTGGTGCATGATCTGTAGCTATTATTTCTATAGTGTTGTCTTTTAATCCTTCTATTATTATTTGCTTATCTTTTTCACTTCTAAGAGGTGGATTCATTTTTGCTAGTGATCCATATTTTAGTACATCTTCTTCTGTTAAAGTGAAATGATGTGGTGCTGCTTCTGCATACACTTTTGCTCCAAGAGATTTTGCAAATCTTACAGTTTCCACAGCTACACCAGAACTTATATGTTGTATGCTTACTTTTGCCCCTGTTTCTAGAGCTATCATACAATCTCTAGCTACCATTATATCTTCTGCACAAGTTTTAGCTCCACCTTTAAGTCCTAATTTTTTAGCGATTTCACTATCATTTACTCCAGCAGTTTCTATAAAATTAGAATCCTCTTCATGAAGGCTTATTGGTACATCAAGCTCTTTTGCTTTTTTCATAGCTTCATAAAGCATTTCAGTATCCATTATAGCTATCCCATCATCACTAAAACCTACTGCACCATGTTCTAAAAGTTCTTCAAAATTACTTAGTTCCTTCCCTCTAAAGCTTTTTGTTACGCTTCCCACTTGAAGAACATTAATACAAGCTTCTTTTGCTTTTTCATTTATATATTTTAAAGTTTCCACATTATCTACTACAGGTTTTGTATTTGCCATACAAACTACAGTTGTAAATCCACCTCTCGCAGCAGATTTTGCGCCACTTAAAATATCTTCTTTGTATGTAAACCCTGGATCTCTAAAATGAACATGAACATCTATAAGTCCTGGAGAAACTACATATCCACTTGCATCTATTATTTCTTCAAACGTTTCCCCATCTATTTTCCCTATTTCTTTTATTTTCCCATCTTCAATAGCTATATCTACTATTTCATCTCTTTTACTTGCAGGGTCTATCAATCTACCATTTTTAATTAAAATCATAAGTTTCTCCTTTTACAATTTGTATTTTAAATAAATGATTAATGTTAAATATTTATAATCTATTTTT
>NZ_JANKBY010000191.1:0-6835 GCF_024621905.1 Terrisporobacter muris | reverse complement strand
ATTTAACGTAGAATATATTAATTAAATATAAAAAGATGTAGTTTTATGCTACATCTTTTTTATTATAAATTATCCAGTTTTAGTTTAATTAAATCCTCTGTAACATTAAAATAAGAAGCCATTTGTGAGATAGTATATCCATAATTTAAAAATTCCTTAAACTCGTTATCAGATATAATCAATTCAGCAGCAAAAGTATTTGCTTCAATTTCATATATAGAAGTTTTCATTAAAGTATGGTTCTTAAAATAAAATCCTGGACTTGTTCTATGTAATATTGCATGTCCTAGCTCATGAGATAGTACAAATCTTTTGGTTATTTCATCTAACTTTGAATTTAAAAATATAAATTTATTACGATTAACTAATTTATACATACCATAAGCAGTAGATAAGTTGTATTCTATTATTTCTATATCTAAACATTCAGCTAGGACATATGGATCTCTAGTATTATATTTTTTTATTAGACTAGAAACTAATTTTGGAATGTTTGAAGTCATTTAAATCTCCCCCATAATCCCTATACTTCTATTTTCTATATTTTTTTGGCGTATATTTAGCTTTGTTTTTCATCTTTGCACTTCTCAAAGCTAATTCCATAGCTTGTTCTATAAGTTCTAACTCTTCATTATCAAGTTCTACTCCATTATAGAAAGCAGGACCATCTTGACCAGATTTAAAATCATCCATTATCTTTTTTAAATCTCTTTGAATACTTTTTTCATCTTTTTCAGTTATTTCATTTGGATTGAAATTAGATTTAGTTTCTAATCCTAAAAGATAATCAGGAGCTACATCAAAATAATTACATAATATTTTAGCATTTTCCATAGTTGGATCAGCTTTATTGTTTTCCCATTTAGATATAGTACTTTTTGCAATACTTATTCCATATAACTGTTTTAAATCTTCAACCATTTTATCCATAGATATGCCTTTGGACTTTCTAAGTGTTTTTAGCAAGTTGCCTAAGTTATACATTTTTACACCTCCTTATTGTTTCATATAATGAAATTATACTGTTGATGTTTTCTTTTGTAAACAAAAAAGTAAAAAAATATTAAAAAAGTTGTTGACAAAGAAACTTTTAGGATGTAATATTTAATTACGATAAGTTTCCAAAAGACTAACAAAAAGGAGGTTAACGATGACTAATCAAGGTTATCTTAAATTAAAAGGATTTTTAGTAGAAAATAATATTAAGCAAAAAGTAGTTGCAGAAATGCTTGGAATTTCAGTGCCTACATTTAATAAGAAATTAAATGGAACAGCAGGTGATTTTAGTATAAGAGAAGCTAGAATAATATGCAAAGAATTGAAAGCAGATGTGAATATTTTTTTTAATTAAAAAGTTTCCAAAAGGCTAACAAGAGGAGGGATAAAAATGCAAAGTAGTTTATATGCAAGTTACAAAACAATAGAAAATAATCAAAATACATTATCAGTATTTAATAATCAAGAGTTTGGAGAAATAAGAGTTTTAGAAATTAATAATGAACCTTGGTTTGTAGGAAAAGATGTAGCCACAGCATTAGGTTACTCAAATACTAGAAAAGCATTAATAGATCATATAGATAGTGAAGATAAAGGAGTAACGAAATGTGACACCCTTAAAGGTAAGCAAGAAATGACAATAATTAATGAAAGTGGACTTTATAGTTTAATTCTTGGGAGTAAGCTACCAAGTGCAAAGAAGTTCAAACGTTGGGTTACAAGTGAAGTTTTACCAACTATAAGAAAACATGGAGCATATATGACAACAGAAGTCATAGAAAAGACTTTAAGTAACCCAGATTTTATTATTCAGTTAGCAGGGAAGTTAAAAGAAGAACAGCAAAAAAGAAAATTAGCAGAAGAAGAAAATATAAAATTGAGCAAGATTATAGAATGCCAAAAACCAAGAGTTGAATATGCTGACAAAATTCTTAACTGCAAAGATGCAATGTTAGTTACAAATATAGCTTTTGACTATGGTTTATCTGCCCAAGCACTAAATAAGATTCTCTGTGAGGAAAGAGTTCAAAGGAAAGTAAGAAAACAATACATATTATATGCTGACTACATGGGTAAAGGTTTTACAGAAACAGAGACGGAAGAATATGGGGGCAAAGCACGAACACAAACTTTATGGACACAAAAAGGAAGAATGTTAATACATCAAATATTAAGCAAAAGAAATATTAAACCATTAGAAGATATGGCTATGTAGGAGGAACAAAATGGAATCATTAAAAATTAATAGTATTTATAACGGAGATGTAAAAGTAAAGACATCAACAATAATGGTAGTAGAAGTAGGAGATTTAAGATTTGAAATGGATGAAAGATTTCCTTGGATAAATGTATTTATTACTGATAACACAGATCTTGGATATTCATTGATAGATGAAATTGAAGAAATTGAACCTATCATAAACCATGAAGATTTAGCAGTAGTTGCTATGAATTATTATTTTAAAAATGTGAGCATAGTAACAGAGAAACAAATGAAAGAGCTTGCATCAAAAGACCAAGCAACAAAAGAGAAAGGAAAATAAAGTTTATTATATGAGTGTATTTATAAAAAGATAGGCTTTTAATAAAGCCTATCCAGTAGAAATTAACCTTTATGACAATCTCTGCAACACCAATAGCAACCATCAAATGATTTTAAAGGATATAGAGCTTTAGCTTTTTGTAGAGCTTCATTACAGCTAGAATAATAGCCAATATAAGTTCTATTTAATACATAAGGTGAAGAAGAACAATCTTTAACATGAATTTCATGTCTACCATTGGCATCTACATTATTATTGAAAAAATAGTGTTCCATAATATTTCTCCTTGTGGTTAAATTTAGAAAATATTCCATATAGAAATTATATCAAAAGGAGTAATTATATGACAATAAATAACAAAATAAATCAATTATTAGAAGAAAGAAATATAAGTGTAAATAAACTAGCAAAAGAAGCAGATATACCGTCAAGCAACATATATAAAATCATACAAGGTAGGAATTTAAATCCAGGGATTTATACAGTAAAAGCTATAGCTGATTACCTTGGAATTACAATAGATGAATTAGTTAAATAAGAATTTGAATAGGACAAATTTTTATAAACATAAGTATTTATATGGGGGTGTTTTATATGAAGTATGATGCAGAGTATAGAATCGGAAATGCAAAGGTATTTATAGTATCTCCTGAAAATGAAGCGAGATTAGGAAGAAAAATGACACAAGAAGAAATAGATGCGGTACTTAAAAATATAGCTGAACAGAAGTGCAGATTTTATGAAGCAATGATGGTTGAAAAGAAAAACAGTATTTAAGGATATATATATTCGAAAGATAAAAGGCTTTAGCCTTGAATTAACAAAAATAGGACAAGCAGGAGGAAAAGAATTATGGATGCAAGGTTATTTAATGCATATATGGATATTTGCAGAAGATTTGGTATAGAACCAAGCATAAAAGAATTAAAGCGAATAAAAGAAGAAAGTAAAAGATAAAAGAGAGGTCAGAGAATGAGCAAATATCAAGATGATAACAGAAAAATAGAGGTACAAATGATTATAAATCTCATAGAAAGTATGTGCATTAAAAATAATATATCATTAGTTCCTTATAGATTAAAAAATGGAACTTATGTTACATCAGTTTACGACAATTTAGAAGATGTAAACTATGTGATTACTAAAGAAAAAGGAGCAAATTAACAGTAAATTCAAATGCTCCCCAAAAAGTAAATGCCTTTGCCGAGGCATTTATAAAAAACACAAACATAATAGGAGGATACCAAAAAATGAGCGAAATATCAATAGTGAAATTTAGAAAGTATCTAGATGCAAATATAATAGCTGATACAAAAGATATGCCAAAAGAAGAGTGGCTTAAACATAGACAAGCTGGAATCGGGGGAAGTGATGCAAGTTGTATAGCAGGATTAAATCCTTGGAAAAGTTCTATACAACTATATATGGATAAAAAAGAAGAAAATCCTAAAGAACTTAAAAGCTTGAGAATGGAGTTAGGTAATAGACTAGAAGGATTGGTTGCAGAACTTTTTACAGAAGAAACAGGATTAAAAGTTAGAAATGTAAATGGAATACTTAAAAATAATAATTATCCATTTGCATTAGCAAATATAGATAGAGCTATAGTGGGAGAAAAGGCATTCTTAGAATGCAAAACTACTAATAGTTATGCTTTAAAAGAATGGCAAGAAGGAGTCCCAGCTCATTATGAAATACAATGCTTGCACTATATGGCTATAACAGGAGCTACTCATTGTTATATAGCAGCTCTAATAGGTAATAGTGATTTCATATGGCACAAAATCGAAAGAGATCAAGAAACCATAGATTATCTTATGCAAATAGAAAAAGACTTTTGGGAAGAAAACATACTTAAAGATATAGTACCTATACCAGATGGAAGTGATGCTTATTCTGAATACTTAAAGCAAAAGTATAAGCAATCTAATGGTCAAGAGATAGAGTTGCATTTGTTAGAAAACGGGATAGACAAGCTTAATAGATATGATGAGATAGTGTCAGATATAAAAGTATTAGAAAGTGAAAAGAAGCTTATAGAACAGGAAATACAGCTACATATGGAAGAATTTGAAGTAGCTAAGGTTGGAGATAGAAAAATTACTTGGAAAACTTCAATTAGAAATACGATAGACAGTAAAAGGCTTAAAGCAGAAATGCCTGAAATAGCAGAGCAATATATGAAAACTAGCTCTTCAAGAACGTTCAGAATAGGAGGGAGTAAGTAATGTCAATCGCAGGAATAGAGGAAGAAATAAAATGGGTTAAAAACAAAGTAAGTAAACTAAGATATGCAATTAATAACTTAGATAATGAAGATATATTAGAAGCTTTTGAAGATTTAGACAGTAATATTGATGACTTGATAGATGAATGTGAAGATACAATTTCAAGTGTTCAAAATTTATAAAATAAAAATAAAGGATGGGAGATAAAAATGGCAGATTTAAAGAATAAGTTGCAAGCAAAAGCAAGTGGAGCAGGAACAGTGCAAAAGGCAAGCCCTAATGCAGGTATGAAACAATTAATGACTAAAATGGCAAAGGAAATAGAAGCAGCACTACCAAGTATGATAAGCTCTGAAAGATTTCAAAGAGTAGCATTAACAGCATTTAGCAATAATCCAAAACTACAACAATGCGAACCAATGAGTTTTATAGCAGCAATGATGGAGAGTGCACAGTTAGGATTAGAACCAAATACACCATTAGGACAAGCATACTTAATACCATATGGAAGCAAGGTGCAATTCCAGATAGGATATAAAGGGCTTTTAGAATTAGCTCAGAGAAGTGGAAAAATAAAGACTTTATATGCACATGAAGTAAGAGAAAATGATGAATTTGATATAGATTACGGATTAGAGCAAAAACTGATACATAAACCTTTATTAAAAGGTAGTAGAGGAGAAGTAATTGGATATTATGCAGTATATCATCTTGATACTGGAGGACATAGTTTTGTATTTATGACTAAGCAAGAGATATTAGAGCATGCTATGAAATTTAGTAAAACATTTAAAATGGGTCCTTGGCAAACAGATTTTGATGCAATGGCCAAGAAAACAGTAATAAAACAGTTACTAAAATATGCCCCTTTATCTATAGAAATGCAAAAAGCTGTGTCATCAGATGAAACCGTCAAATCACAAATTTCGGAAGATATGAGTTTAGTTAATGATGAAACTGAATCATTAGAGGTTGATTATGAAATCAAAGATGAGATAAACGAAGGACAGGCTAGTTTTGAAGAAGTAGAAAAATAGATTAATCAATATAGATGGATATAGGAGAGGATTTATTCCTCTTCCTTATAAAATAAATATATACAACAGAGGGAGTTGAGTTAAGTGGCAAAATTTAGACAAATACACGTTGAATTCTGGCAAGATGGATTTGTATTGGAGCTTACACCAGAAGAAAAGTATTTCTATATTTACCTAATGACTAATAGTAAAACTTGTCAGTGTGGCATATATGAGTTACCTAAAAGAATTATTGAAACTGAAACAGGTTATAATCGTGAAACAGTAGATAAACTTTTAAAACGATTTGAAGAATACGGAAAAATAAAATATAGCGATGAAACAAGAGAGATAATTATACTGAATTGGATAAAACATAATAGGATAGACAGTATTAAAGTAAAGAAATGCATAGAAAAAGAGCTAAATCAAGTTAAAAACAAAGAATTCTTAAAGTTATTCATAGATAGTTGTAATAAATATGAATACAGTATAGATACCCTATCTATACCCTATGAATACCCTATAGATACTGTATCAATAGAGTATGGAAAGACTATGGGGAATAACAATAACAATAACAATAACAATAATAATAACAACAACAACAAATTAGAATGTGACGTGGTGGTTGTTGATAAAATAAAATCTTATTTTGATTTATCAGAAGAAGAACTTTTAAAAATACATAATGCTTTTAAAGATACTAATAAAGATATTAACTATTTAGAAGAAAAATTAATACTTACTAAAAATACAGATTGTAAAACAGTAGTAGGTTTCCTTATAGAAGCGATACGAAGAGATTATAAACCACATAAAAATAATGTAAGTGCGTTTATACCTAAAGTTAGGACAAGATTTCATAACATAAATAGTAGGATAGATAAGTATAGTCCTGATGAACTTGAAAGGATAGTAAAAGAAAATCAAGATAGTAAGTTTAAAAGGACTACAATTTATGACACTTATTTAAGAGCTATTGAACATGGTTTAGATTCTCTTAGTGGAGAACCAGTCAAGAAAATGGTTATAGATTATGCAAGAGAAA
>NZ_JANKBY010000190.1:0-6846 GCF_024621905.1 Terrisporobacter muris | reverse complement strand
TAAAGGGTGGAGTAAATGAAAGGTAAAAAGATTGAACAAGTGTTAATACTTGCTAATGTTTATATAGAGGAAGGTATGACTTACTCAGATGCAGTTAAGAAAGCAGAAATAGAAGTCAGTAAGTTAGGTAAGTAATACGGTTTTTATATTAAAAATTATTCAAATTCAGGTATATAATTTATATTATTATCCTCACTTCTTTTTTTCATAATAGAAGCAAGTATTCCACCAGAAATATTATGCCAAATACTAAAGATTGCACCAGGAACTGCACAAAGAGGTTGAGTTGCAAAATTTGACAATGCAAGAGAAACAGCTAGTCCACTATTTTGCATTCCAACTTCCACACATACAGCAGTTGATTTAGGTAAATCCATTTTAAATAATTTTGCAATTGTAAATCCAAGAATCATACCTATTACATTATGCAGTATAATTATAATAAAAACCGTTGATCCACAAATTAGCAGTTGTTCTTTATTAGTAGCAACTATTCCTGCAATTAAAAGTAATACTGAAACTACAGAAATAAGAGGCATAACTGATGATAAATATTCTTTTTTATTTTTCATTTTATAATTAATAATTATGCCTAAAATTATAGGCACAAGAACTACTTTTACGACAGATGTAATCATGGATAAAATTGAAACATCCACCCATTGTCCAGCCAACAGATAAATCCATAAAGGGGTTAAGATTGGGCAAAGTAATGTGGAAACCACAGTCATACTAACAGAAAGAGTAGTATCACCACCTGCTATATGAGTAATTATATTACTTGCTGTTCCTCCAGGACAACAACCTACCAAAATAACTCCAATAGCAATTGGTGTAGGCAAGTTAAATGTTACTGCCAATAAATATGAAATTAGTGGCATAACTAAAAATTGAGCTAAGCAACCTATAAATACATCTTTAGGATGTCTTAAAATATTTTTAAAATCATTGGCATTAATAGTCATCCCCATACCAAACATGGCAAAACCAAGCAACAATGATGTATAAGTAGTTGCCCACTCAAACATTGATGGAGATAAAAATGCAAATAAAGATATTAATATTACTAAGACACCAATATATTTAGAGGCATATTGACTAAGTGATAAAATTAATTTACTCATTAGTTTTTACCCTCCTTAATAAAATTATCAAGAAGGCGAGCTTTGCCAATGTAAACTGCCATGGCAGCTAATGTATTATCTTTAATTTCTGAAACAGGTTGCATAGTTTCATTATCAACAATTTCTACATAATCTATTTTTGCTAGAGGTTCAGCCTCTATAATTTTTATCATTTCATTTTTTACTTTATCTGCATCAGTTTCACTATTTGCAAGGAGTTTTCCTGCAGTAATAGCTTTTGAAAGACACAGTGCAGCTTTACGTTCTTTTGCATTTAAATATACATTTCTCGAAGATTTTGCTAAGCCATCTTCTTCTCTAACGATAGGACATCCTACAATATTCACATCGAAATTTAAGTCTTTAACCATTTTCTTTATGATTGCCAATTGTTGAGCATCTTTTTGCCCAAAATAAGCATTATCAGGCTTTGTAATTATAAATAATTTGCTAACTACTGTACATACACCTCTAAAATGAATTGGTCTTGATTTTCCACATAGATAATCTGACAATCCATCAATATTTACATATGTACGCGGGTTTGAATACATTTCAGATGTATCAGGATTAAAAATTAAATCTGCGCCAGCTTTTTCACATAAAGCCTTATCTTTTTCAAAATCCTTTGGATAAGCATCTAAATCTTCGTTTTCTCCAAATTGAGCTGGGTTTACAAAAATTGAAACAATTACTTTATCGTTTTCTTTTCTACATCTTTCAATTAGGCTCATATGACCTTCATGAAGATAACCCATAGTTGGTACTAAACCAACTGTTTTTCCTTCTTTTTTCCATTGATTTGATAGTTTTTTTACTTCGTCTACTGTTTTTAATACTTTCATTTAAAGCTCTCCCTCTATTGTTTTTTAGCATTCTTTTTCAGATAGAAGTCTTTAATGAGTAAGAAATTATTTTATTTTTGCAATAAAAAAACACGAACTAAATTCGTGGTTTTACTTATCACATTTTTTATACAAAAAATAGAACTATGAAAATAATGTATTTATAGTAATCTAAAAGGTCCTATCCTCTATCATTTAGTAGGATGGAAAAATAAATATAAAATTATCCATATAGTTTTTTATTTGTATAGTTTCTTGTGAAAAAGAATACCATCAAAATTATTCTAACATATTCTGTCAATATTTCAACTTTTTAATTTAAGTATATCAGCATTTCGATTTTTTCGTTTGAAATGTAATTTATCATATTAATATATACAGTACAAAATTACTGAAAATAATTAGACTTAAAGTACAATGACTATAAAAATTAATCATGTTACTATTTACATAAAATATATTTACTTAGTAATAGGAGAGATATAATGAAAAGAAAACTTTTTTTAAATGCTAAATTAAAAGGCAAATATAATACAGTAGATATTTTAGTAGTTGATGGGATAATTAAAGAAATTGAAAATGATTTAGTTAATAAGTACAATAAAGAAGATAACTTAGAAATCATTGATTTAAAGGGAAATTTAACAATTCCTCCATATGTTGAGCCACACATTCATTTAGACTATGTGTATACAGCTCACACACCTGGAGCTAAAAATTCAACAGGAACATTATTTGAAGGAATTCAAAGATGGTCAGACTCCAAATCCAATTTAACAATAGATGATGTGAAATCTAGAGCTAAATTAGCCTTAAAAAAGCAAGTCCTAAGTGGTATACAACATATAAGAACTCATGTTGACGTAACTGACCCAAATCTTACATCTTTAAAGGCCATGTTAGAATTAAAAGAAGAAATGAAAAATATGGTAGATATGCAGATAATAGCATTTCCTCAAGAAGGAATGTATGCATATAAAGGTGGAGATGAACTAGTAGAAGAAGCTTTAAAAATGGGAGCTGATGTAGTTGGAGCTATACCACATTTTGAATATACTAGAGAGTTTGGGGAAAAATCAGTTAAAAAAACTATAGAACTTGCATTAAAATACAACAGATTAATTGATGTGCACTGTGATGAAACTGATGATGAGCAGTCAAGATTTTTAGAAGTTTTGGCAGCTCATGCATATATGGAAGGTATAGGGGAAAAAGTAACTGCCAGCCATACTTGTGCAATGCACTCATATAACAATGCTTACACTTACAAATTATTTAAACTGTTAAAAGAATCAAAATTAAATTTTATAGCATGCCCAACAGAGAATATCCATTTGCAAGGAAGATTTGATACTTATCCAAAAAGACGTGGAGTTACTAGAGTAAAAGAGATGGTTGAAGAAGGTATAAATGTTTGCTTTGCACAAGATTCAATGTCAGATCCTTGGTATCCATTGGGATCTGGAAATCTAATGAATATATTAGATGCAGGAATACATATATGCCAGATGATGAGTTTTGAAGAAATAAACAATGCCCTTGATTTAATAACTGTAAATGGAGCTAAAACATTAAATATAACTGATAATTACGGAATAGAAGTTGGGAAAAAGGCTAACTTTATAGTATTAAATGCACAAACTGAATTTGACGCTATTTGTGATAGAGTTTCTGTTTTATATTCAGTAAGAGATGGAGAATTTTTATTTAAAAGAATACCAGAACAAATTGAAGCAAATAATAAATTTTTAATATAATTGTATAAAAAATATAAATTATGTCCATAATTTAAATGTACTATCAATATTTCCTTAATAGAAACAGCATGTTCATATACATCATATACTACAAAATAGCTTGGATAACCGATTATCCAGGCTATTTTTGTGTATGAAGTTTTTATTTTTCATAATCATCTTAACCACACATATGAATATATAGTAGAAATAAATATCTACTTAAAAATACCACATATATGAATTAAGGGTGGAGATAGTATGAAAAAAATATCAGTTGCTGTAATAGGAGCAGGAACAAGAGGAATGAATGCCTACGCACCATATCTATTAGAAAATCCTGATTTAGGTGAAATAGTAGCAGTAGCAGAGCCAAAGGAAGAAAAAAGAAATAACTTTAAAAATAGATACAATACAAAAGAAGAAAACACATTCACATCATGGGAAAAACTCCTATCAAAAGACAAATTAGCAGATGCTATAATCATAGCCAACAGTGATGAATGTCACTACCAGCCAACAAAAATCGCGTTGGAAAAAGGATATCATGTTTTATTAGAAAAGCCTATGTCAAACAAACTAGATGAAGTTATTAAACTTGGAGAACTGGCCCTAAAGCACAAAGACCAAGTATTTATGATATGCCATGTACTAAGATACACACCGTTTTTTAGTGAACTAAAAAGAATAGTAGACAGCAAAGAATTAGGCAACCTTGTAAGCATACAACATAATGAAAATATAGGGTATTATCATTTTGCACATAGTTATACACGTGGGAACTGGAGAAATAGCAATGAAACAAGTCCACTTATATTAGCCAAAAGTTGTCATGATATAGACATCTTATTATGGTTAACAGGAAAAAGTTGCAAATATATATCTTCCTTTGGAAGTCTAAGCCATATGAAAGAAGAAAACTTCACAGAAAATATGGCACCTAGATGTATGGACTGTGAAGTGGAGAGATTTTGCCCATATAGTGCTAAGAAAATATATTTGGAAGATGGTGTACTAAAAGCATCTTTATATGCAGTTGACCCAAATCCGACTAAGAAAAATTTAGAAAAAGCTATAACTACTGGTCCTTATGGTAGATGTGTATACAAATGTGATAATAATGTAGTAGATCATATGGTAAGTATACTAGAGTTTGAAGACAACATAACAGCCACTTTCAATTTATCTGCATTCACAAAAGATTGTACAAGAACTATAAAGCTTATGTTTACCCATGGAGAAGTGGGAGGAAATCTGCAAAAGAATATAATAGATGTACACAAATTTGGAGATGAACATCATACAGTAATTCATCCTAAAATAGTAAAAAGTGGCCATGGTGGAGGGGATTTCAAACTAATGGAGGATTTTGTGCAAGCAGTAAGTTCAAATAAAAGGGAAGTCAAAACAAGTGCAATTAATTCTGTGGAAAGTCATATAATATCCTTTGCAGCTGAATACTCTAGATTAAATCATAAAGTAGTTAATGTAGAAAAGTTTTGGAATAATCAAAGAAATTTTTAATCATTTTTTATATTAATTTTCTATGTTTTTAACCTAAATAAGATTATTAATGATACACTAAAGTTAAATGTTTAATAAGTTTAAAATGAAATAAAATATAGCAAAGGAGATAAATATGTTTAATCTAGAGGATTGTATAGCATTTATAACTAACAAATACAACAAAGAGATTACGGAATTATTTAACCAAAGGCTTCAAGAACATAATATTACAAGAGTTCAATGGATTGCACTATTTTATATAGGCAATAATGAAGGAATTACTCAAAGAGATTTGGCTCAAATACTAGATTCTAACGAATCGTCCATTGTTAGGTTAATAGATCGTATGGAAAAAGAAAATATAGTAAAAAGAGAAAAAGATCCAACGGACAGAAGAGTTACAAAGCTATTTCTTACAGAAGAAGGAATGAAAAAAAGAGATGAAATACTGCCTATAGGAGAAAAGTTCTCAAAAGATTGTATTAAAGGAATAAGTGACGAAGATTTGGAAACTTTCAAAGAAGTTTTAAATAAAATGGTAAAAAATCTAAATAAATAGCAGTAAATACTTTACAACAGTAGCACTCAGTGCTACAATTCTCTTAAATACTTGCTATAGCAATTATTGCTACAGCATTTAAATCAAGGGGGATACTATGAAAAAAGATGTTAGAGAAATATTAAATTCATTTACTCAGGGGTTAGAGGAACTTGCAGAAACTAATAAGTCAAATGTTAATGCATTTATGAGACTTTTAAATACTGGGTACAAAGAAGGAGCTTTAAGTACAAAAACTAAAGAGCTTATGAGTGTTGCTATTGCAGTGTATAACCGCTGTGAATATTGTATAGTTTATCATGTTTATAAATCATTGGAGCTTGGATCTACAAGAGAAGAAATAATAGAGGCAGCTATGGTTGCTGTAGGATTTGGTGGTGGACCATCTATGGCTTATAGTGTAACTTTATTAAAAGATGCTATAGATGAATTTGAAAGTGATTTTAAATAAAAATTTTAGATTGTATTATTAACAAGATTTGCACTTAGACTTTATTTGGAGAGCTTATAATGACACTTTGTGTAACATATATAAGGTTATGTAATATATTTATAAAAAGTTGAAATTTTTTCTGCCTGCGACAATATAATATATAAAGAATATATTTTTCAAAGATATATTCATAAAAAGTGAGGCGAAAAAAATGAAATATTGCAAAAGTTTAATCTTCATCTTAGTTATTAGTTTTCTAATGATAATGGGAACGAATACTATAGTGGTTCATGCAGCAGAGTCTAAACCAGGTGGCAATAGTTTTATTTTTTATTTCCCTTTATTAATTGTAGGTTCAATGGTTTTAGGAAGTATAATTAGTTTAGCAGAAAGAAAAATGAGCAAAATTAAATCTAAGACAAAGTAAAGTATAAAAAACAATATCATAATAAGTTTATGAATTTATAAAATTGATAAATAAAAGGTCATATGAAAATTAAAATGTACCCTATAAAGTAGATAGTTAATAAAAAATCTACTCTATAGGGTATTTTTGTATATGATAAATAGCAATTTATGGAGTTATAATTAGAAGTAGATGACAGTTGTATGAAATATAAATAAAAATACAAATAAAAGGTAT